>DAVZGU010000018.1:0-9843 GCA_052274215.1 Clostridium sp.
GGCGATGATGTGGTGGATAGTGAAGTGCCATGTTTAAAACAACTCATAGATTGCTACGGCAAATATGAAACTTCAATTTTAGGAGTTCAAAAGGTTCCATTAAGTGAAGTTTGCAAATATGGCATAGTAAATGGAACTTCAGTAGAAGATAGAGTTTATAAGGTTAAAGATGTTATTGAAAAGCCTAAGGTAGAAGAGGCTCCATCAAACATAGCAATACTCGGAAGATATATTATAACACCTAGAATATTTGATATTTTAGAAAATACAAAGCCTGGTAAGGGTGGAGAAATTCAACTTACAGATGCTTTAAAAACTTTAATAGCAGAGGAAAATATGTATGCTTATAATTTTGAGGGTAGAAGGTATGATGTAGGGGATAAAGAAGGATTCTTAGAAGCAAATGTGGAATATGCACTTAAAAGAGATGATCTTAAAGAAGCATTTATGAAATATCTCCTAACTATTAAGGATAACGATACTTTTAAAGAAATTTATAATGAATGTAGTAATAATCTAAAATAAAGAGTATTAGTAAAAAGCCAAGTAAAACTGGCTTTTTTTTATTTATTGCGTTCAGCAGGGGAGATAAATCAAGTAAATTTATTAGGGTGTATATTATTTGATTTTTTTAAAATTATAAATAAATAGTTAATAAACTCCCATAAATTGAACAGAGAGAAATATTTGGTGTAAAATATTATATGATGAAATATAGTATATTATTATAAAAAATATATTGAGAGATTTTGGGTAGAAACTTATAATGTGGTAAAATGTATCCATGAAGCTGTGATAAAAGATTTGTCAAAATCATATGATCTAGGGCTATAGGAGGTAACAAAATGTTTCAATTTAAAGAGGAGTTATTATTAAAATTGAAAAACAAAACAGCTAAACTTGGTGTAGTAGGCCTGGGTTATGTGGGATTGCCATTAGCTGTAGAAAAGGCCAAAGTAGGATATGAGGTAATAGGGTTTGATGTTCAAGATCAAAAAGTTGAAATGGTAAATGAGGGACATAACTACATCGGTGATATTGTAGATTCAGATTTACTTAGATTAGTATGCGAGGGAAAACTTAAAGCTACCACAGACTTTAGCTTTGTTAAGGATGTTGATACTGTATGCATTGCAGTCCCTACGCCACTAGATTTATATAAGCAACCGGATTTATCATATGTAGTGGAATCAACTAGAAGTGTAGCTAAGTATTTACATAGGGGGATGTTAGTAGTACTCGAAAGCACTACATACCCAGGAACAACGCAGGAAGTGCTAAAACCAATACTTGAAGAATCTGGTTTAAAATGTGGAGTAGATTTTTTCTTAGCATTTTCTCCAGAGAGAATTGATCCAGGGAATAAAGAGTTTAATACAAAAAATACCCCAAAGGTAGTTGGAGGATGTACTCCTAATTGTACTGAAGTAGCAGGAATGTTATACAGAAGTGTACTAGAAGGAGAAATATTGGAAGTGTCGTCTCCAGCAGTGGCTGAAATGGAAAAAATTCTTGAAAATACTTTTAGAAATGTAAATATAGCACTAGCTAATGAAATGGCTATTCTATGTAAAAGGATGAATATAGATATTTGGGAAGTAATAGATGCAGCTAAAACTAAGCCTTATGGATTTATGCCATTCTACCCAGGTCCAGGGATTGGAGGACACTGTATACCACTTGATCCATTCTATCTAGAGTGGAAAGCAAAAGAGTATGATTATCATACAAAATTAATAGAAGCATCAGGTATAATTAACGATTATATGCCAGAATTTGTGCTTGAAAATGTTATGAAACTTTTAAATAGTAAGAAAAAGGCACTAAACGGAGCAAAAGTTCTCCTTATGGGTGCAGCTTACAAGAAAGACATAGATGATGTGAGAGAATCACCAACACTAAAGGTTATTGATCAATTAGAAAAAAATGGTGCTGATATAATAATAAATGATCCATTTATTAAAAAATTCATATACAAGGGTAAAGAATATGCATCTGTAACTTGGGAATATGAAATAAAAAATGCGGATATAGTAATAATAACCACAGATCATAGCTGTTATAATTATGAAAAAATTGTGGAAGAAGCTAGTTTACTATATGATACTAGAAATGCTACAAAGCATGTTATAAATAATAGAGAAAAGATAAATAAACTCTAAATAAGGCATGCAAGCATTGTAAGAAATTTTATAATATTGCATGCCAAAATTCTAGAAAGTCACCTTTAAAAGTCATTTACAAGGAGGGATTTAAATGAAAAAATTAAAAATTGCAATAATAGGATGTGGAAGAATAGCCTACAAACACGTGGAGGCTATAACACAAAATAAAACAGAAATTGAACTTGTAGCAGTTTGCGATATGTTAGAAGTTAATGCTAATTCCAAAAGAGATGAGTATATAGAAGCAATAGGTGAAAATGCAGATGTAAAAGTTTATATAGATTATAAAGAAATGCTTGAGAAAACTGATATTGATATGGTTTCTATAGCTACTGAAAGTGGGTATCATCCAGAAATAGCTATATATTGCATGAATAGTGGGAAACATGTAATTGTTGAAAAACCAATGGCATTATCTATTCAAGATGCTGATAGAATGATTAAATGCTCAAGAGAAAATAATGTAAAGCTTTGTGTTAGTCACCAAAATAGGTTTAATGAGCCAATAAGAAAACTACGAGCTGCAGTCGAGGAAAATAGGTTTGGAAAATTAGTTAATGGAACAGCAAGAATTCTTTGGAATAGAAATATGGAATATTACACGCAAGCACCTTGGAGAGGAACATGGAGCCTGGATGGTGGTACTTTAATGAATCAATGTATTCACAATATTGATTTATTACAATGGATGATGGGTGGAGAAATAGATACGGTTTATGCTCAGTGTGGTACTTTCCTTCGAGATATAGAAGGTGAGGATTTTGGAGCAATAATTATAAGATTTATTAATGGAGCTATAGGTATAGTTGAAGGATCGGCTTGTGTATATCCTAAAAACTTGGAAGAGACATTGAGCATCTTTGGTGAAACTGGTACTGTTTCTATCGGGGGTATTGCAGTTAATTCAATAGAAACTTGGAGATTTGCTGATAATAAGGATACTGAGCAGGAAATATTAACGCAGCAAAAGGGAAATCCAGATTCAGTATATGGCTTCGGACATACCCCCTTATTTAAAGATATGATAGATGCTATAAATATGCATAGAGAACCGCTTATAAATGGCGAAGAAGGAAAAAAAGGTATGTCTATTATACTTGCAGCTTATAAATCAAGACTTACAGGTCTTCCAGTTAAATTTCCAATGGGAGATTTCTCAACACTCGAAATGAAAAATAATTTTGAAGATATTATATGAAAAGAGGGTATTTTTATGAATTATGTTTCAGAAAAAAGCAAAATTGGCAATAATGTAACAATGGGACAGTTTGTGGTAGTAGAAGATAATGTAGTAATAGGTGAAAATTGTATTATAGGAAGTAATGTAGTTATTCACATAGGAACTGTTATAGCAAATAATGTTAGAATAGATGATAATACGGTAATAGGTAAACAACCTATGAGATCAGTAAACAGTATATTCAAAAGTGAAGAAAAATTGCTTCCAGCTGAAATAAGTGAAGGTTGCATTATAGGGGCAGGAGTGATTATTTATTGTGGATGCGCAATTGCAGAAAAAACACTTATTGCTGACACTGCTGTAATAAGAGAAAATGTAATTGTAGGTTCAAAAACAATTATCGGCCGCGCAGCAACTATTGAAAATTTCTGTAAGGTTGGTTCTAATTGCAAAATACAGACTAATGTATATTTAACAGCTTATTCAGAAGTTGAGGATTATGTATTTATTGCGCCTTGTGTTACAACCTCTAATGATAATTATGCAGCCAGATCAAAAGAAAGATTTGGAAAATTCAAAGGGGTAACTATAAAAGAAGGTGGTAGAATTGGAGCGGGAGCAGTTATCCTGCCAGGTATTGTTATACATGAAGATGGTTTTGTGGCAGCAGGTAGTGTGGTCACAAAAGACGTGGAAGCAGGTAAAATTGTAGTTGGTAATCCAGCTAAAGTGCTTCGATCTGTACCAGAGGATCAATTGCTTAAAAATCAATAAAAGGAAGCAAAAGGTGATAATTATGTATAAGAATAAGAAGTTTCTAGCTATTATTCCAGCAAGAGGTGGTTCGAAAGGTATACCAAATAAAAATATTATGGCTATAAGTGGTAAACCACTTATAGCTTATACAATTGACGCAGGAAAAAAATCTAAATATATAGATGAATTAATTGTATCAACAGATAGTGAGGTTATTAAGGTTATAGCACAGCAATATGGGGCTAAGGTACCTTTTTTAAGATCAGAAGAACTATCAAATGATACTTCAAAATCCATAGACGTAGTTATACATTCAATAGATTTTTACAAAAAAAATAATGTAAGTTTTGATTACGTAATATTATTGCAACCCACATCTCCATTAAGAACGTTTAAGCACCTGGATGAAGCTATAGAAAAGCTTATTGAGAGTAAAAGTACTTCTTTAGTAAGTGTATGTGAAGCTAGCGAAAATCCTGTACTTATGAGAAGCATAGAAAATGAAAAGCTAAAAGAAGTTATAAGTTTTGAAGGAACAAATCTTAGAAGGCAAGACTTACCTACTTTTTATATATTTAATGGTGCACTATATATAAATTCAAATGATATGTTAGTTAACGAAAAAAAATTTGTTGATGAAAACACAATCCCTTATGTAATGAACAAGGAAAGCTCTATAGATATTGACACGATGCTCGATGCAAGACTTGTAGAGCTGATAATAGATACGAGTATTCATGTTTAAGATAGGAAATAAGGCTATAGGCGATGGAAATTCAACTTTTATTATAGCAGAGGCTGGGGTTAATCATAATGGAGACATAAATATAGCAAAAGATATGGTAGATAAAGCTGTATTTGCAGGGGCCGATGCCATAAAATTTCAAACATTTATTACAGAGAAATTAGTTACTGGATATGCAGAAATGGCTGAATATCAAAAGGACAACATAGGCAAAATTGACTCACAGTTTAATATGTTAAAGAAACTAGAACTATCGCACGAAAGTTTCATAGAAATACAAGAATACTGTATACATAAGAAAATTATGTTTTTATCTACACCCTTTGATTTTGAAAGCGCTGATTTTTTAGCATATATAGGCGTGGAGGCTTTTAAGATTAGTTCGGGAGACTTAACTAATATTCCATTTTTAGAACATATAGCAAGATTTAATAAACCTATAATTTTATCTTCTGGCATGGCAACACTTTCAGAAATTGAAGAAGCAATAAATGTAATAAATTTCCTGGGTAATAAGGAAATAGCAGTGCTTCACTGTACTTCAAATTATCCAGCTAAATTAGAAAGTGTTAACTTGAATGCAATGAATACCATAAAAAAATCTTTTGAAATTGTGTCTGGATATTCCGATCACACTGAAGGAATAACAGTGACTATAGCAGCAGTGGCTATGGGAGCAAATATAATAGAAAAGCATTTTACAATGGACAAAAGTATGGAAGGACCAGATCATAAAGCTTCTCTGAATCCAATAGAGCTAAAAGAGATGGTTAAAGCGATTAGAGATGTAGAAATAGCACTCGGAACTGGAATTAAGATGTATAATTTTAGTGAAGTTGATACCATGAAGGCAGCGAGAAAAAGTATAGTCGCAGTTAGATATATAAAAGCAGGGGAGAGTATAAGATTCTCAGACTTAGATTATAAAAGACCAGGAACTGGACTTTCGCCTAAAGTCTACATTGATATTGTTGGGAGAAAAACTAATAGAGATATAAAAATTGATGAGCAAATATCCTTAAACATGGTGGAATAAAAATTAGCTAAATGATTTCGAGCACATGGAACATGAGTATATAGAACATGCGCTTATAGAATTGGAGAGTAAATATGAAAAGAAAAATAGCAGTTATAACAGGCACGAGAGCAGATTATGGTATATTTTATCATGTTCTTAAAGAAATTCAAAAGCATGAAGAATTGGATCTTAAGCTTATCGTTTGTGGAATGCATTTATGTCCTGAATTTGGCATGACTATAAATGAAATAGAAAAAGATGGCTTTGTAGTATCAGATAAATTTGAAACTGTTTTAGCTTCTGATACAGGGTCGGCAATGGCTAAATCTATAGGACTTT
Organism: Clostridium sp.; assembly: GCA_052274215.1. GTDB lineage: Bacteria > Bacillota > Clostridia > Clostridiales > Clostridiaceae > Clostridium_AD. The sequence continues at coordinate 6,204 of DAVZGU010000018.1, forward strand.
CAATTATAGGTATGGCTCAAAGCTTTGATAAAATAAAACCGGATCTAGTATTAATACTAGGTGATAGAGGAGAAATGCTGGCGGCAGCAACAGCAGCTATTCATATGAATATTCCTGTGGCTCACATTCATGGAGGCGAAGTAACGGGAACAGTAGATGAATCTGTAAGGCACGCTATAACTAAACTTTCTCATATTCATTTTCCAGCAAATGAGGACAGCATGCAAAGAATCCTTAAATTAGGTGAAAAGGAAAAAAATATTTTTGTAGTAGGAGCGCCGGGACTTGATTATATTGCGAAAGCACAATATTTATCAAGGGAAGAAATGCTAGAAAAATTTAAATTGAAAGATGATAAGATATTTTTAATGACTCAGCACCCAGTAACTACAGAAAGAGACATGGTGGAATGGCAAGTAAGAGAAACATTAGATGCTGTTGTAGAACTTGGATATCAAACTATAGTTTCATACCCTAACAGTGATAATGGAGGACGCGAAATTATAAGTGTTATTGAGGAGTATAGAGCGAAATATCCGTTTTTAAAAGTATTTAGAAATTTAAGTCAAACAGAGTACCTAAGTTTTTTAAGTATAGCTCAGGTAATGATAGGAAATTCATCGTCAGGTATAATTGAAGCACCTAGCTTTAAACTGCCTGTAGTAAACATAGGGTCAAGGCAGGACGGAAGACTAAGAGCACTCAATATAATAGACGTACCTTATGGAAAGGAAGCTGTAAAAGCAGGCATTAAAAAATCAATAGACAATGAGAACTTTAAGAAGCAATTAGAAAACTGCACAAACCCTTATGGTGATGGTAATGCAAGTGGTAAAATAGCACAAATTTTAAGTGAGATAAAGATAGATAGGGAACTTATACAAAAAAGGATAACTTATTAGTTGATAGTTAGGGGTGACATTATGGAGAAAATTGTACTTGTAGGTGCAGGTGGCCATTGCAAGGTTATTATAGATATTATAAAAAGTGTTTCTAAATATGATATTGTGGGTGTAACTGATAAAGATTATATTGGCGATAAATTTGTATTAGATATACCTATAATAGGCGATGATAGCATTTTAGAAGAATTACATAATACTGGTGTAAAAAATGCATTTGTATGTGTTGGTGCACTCCAAAACATTTTAACTCGCGAAAAGATATATAATAATTTAAAAGCTATAGGATTTAGTATACCTGTACTTATACATAAGGATGCAATGGTTTCACCTTATGCAAATGTTGCAGGAGGAACTTGTATAATGCCTGGAGCCATAATTAATCCAGGAGCTTACATAGAAGAAAATTGCATAGTAAACACCGGTGCAGTAATTGAACATGATTGCAAGCTACAAAGGAATACACATATTTCACCTAAGGCTTGTTTAGCTGGCGGGGTTAGCATAGGGCGCAATACCCATGTAGGTATGGGGAGTTCTATAATTCAATCAGTGCATATAGGGAATAATGTAATTATTGGAGCAGGAGCTGTGGTTGTTGAAAATATAGTAGATAATGTAGTTGCTGTAGGAATTCCATCGAAAATTATAAAGTGCAGGTGATATTATGAAATTTCCAATTGATAATTATTGTATAGGAGTGGATTCTAGTATAAAAGAAGCTATGAAGGTTATAGATAAAAACTTAACTGGGGGAGCTTTAGTTGTAAATGAAAATAATGAATTAGTGGGAACTATTACAGATGGGGATATACGTCGTGCTATACTTAAAGGCCACAGTATAAATGAGGATTTAGAGAATACATATTTTAAGGATTTTAAATTTGTTACAGAAGAGTATAGTAAAAAGAAAGCAAAAGAGTATATGCTTAAGAAAAAGATAAGACAGGTACCTGTTATTGATAAAAATAAAAAACTCATAGACTTATATTTTTTAGATGATATATTATCTTATGATAAAAAGCAAAATTATGTTTTTATTTTAGCAGGAGGTTTGGGAACTCGGTTAAGACCATTAACACAGTTACTACCTAAGCCTATGCTAACAGTTGGTGACAAACCTATCTTGGAGATTATAATAGAGCAATTTAAAGAATATGGGTTTACGAACTTTATTATTTCTCTTAATTATAAAGGGAAAATGATAGAGGAACACTTTAAAGATGGAAAAGAATTTGATGTAAACATAGAATACATTAGAGAAACTAAAAAACTAGGAACAGCAGGCTCAATAGCATTAGTAAAAGAAAAATTTACAAAACCTTTCATAGTTATAAATGGAGATATATTAACAGGAATTGATTTTGATAAGTTCTTAAATCATCATATGAAAAACAACTTTAATATAACTGTAGGTGTTAGAGATTATGAAATTAACGTTCCTTATGGAGTCTTAGTCACTGATAATATGCTTATAGAGTCTGTAGAAGAGAAGCCTACATATAAATTTCACATTAATGGTGGAGTATATGCTGTTAATCCTGAAATTATAAAGTACATACAGGAAGACGAAGTCTATAATATGACTGATTTAATAGAAGATGCAATTAACAATGATTGTACGTCAGGTATTTATGAGATAACTGAATACTGGAAAGATATAGGCAGAATGGAAGACTATAAAAAGGCCAACACGGATATTCACAAATATTTTAAACTATAAGAAAAGGAGTAGATGAAATGAACTGGCAAGGGAAAAAAGTTTTAGTTACAGGTGCAGAAGGTTTTATAGGAAGCCATTTAACAGAAAGATTAGTGGAACTTGGAGCAGATGTTACAGCCATGGCTCAATATAATTCATTTAATAACTGGGGGTGGATTGATACTTTTGATAAGTCAGTAAAAGAAAGTATTAAAGTTGTTACTGGAGACATAAGAGAATATGATGGAATGAAAAGAATTATCAAAGGACAAGAGGTAGTGTTTCATCTTGCGGCTCTCATTGCAATCCCGTATTCTTATTTATCGCCTATGGCCTATGTAAGAACAAATGTGGAAGGTACTACTAATGTTTTAGAAGCTTGTAGAGAATATGGGGTAGAAAAAATTGTACATACATCAACGTCTGAAACCTATGGAACAGCACTTTATGTACCAATTGACGAAAAACACCCAATGCAGGGTCAATCTCCATATTCAGCATCAAAAATAGGAGCAGATAAAATGGCGGAAAGTTACTATAAAAGTTTTAATATGCCTATAGCGACTATTAGACCATTTAATACTTATGGACCAAGACAATCCGCAAGGGCTGTAATTCCAACAATAATATCACAGATACTCGCAGGGAAAACAGAAATTAAGCTTGGAAGCCTAACTCCAACTAGAGACTTTAACTTTGTATTGGACACTGCCGAGGCATTCATAAAAATAGCAGAAAGCGAAAAAACTATTGGTGAGGTTATAAATGTTGGTTCAAATCACGAGATAACTATAGGAGAAACAGTTAAAAAAATAATAAGTATAATAGGTAAGGATGTAAAAATTATTTGCGATGATGAAAGATTAAGACCTGAAAACAGTGAAGTTAATAGATTATGGGCTGATAATACTAAAATAAAGGAATTAACGCTCTGGAAGCCTAATTACACTATAGACAGAGGTCTTGAAGTGACAGTAGATTGGATAAAAGATAATATGCAATATTTTAAAACAGACATATATAATGTTTAGCAAAA
>DAVZGU010000018.1:9943-12665 GCA_052274215.1 Clostridium sp.
GGATAAAAGATAATATGCAATATTTTAAAACAGACATATATAATGTTTAGCAAAAAAACAATGTTTAAAAAAGTGGGAGGGTTTTGTTATGATACCTTTATGTATACCAGAAATTAGAGGAAATGAACTTAAATATGTTAAGGACTGTATAGATACTAATTGGGTATCTTCAGTAGGCAGTTATGTTAATTTATTTGAAGAAAAATTTAGTGAATATGTAGGTAGCAAAAGTGCAGTTGTTACAAATAATGGTACAGCAGCACTTCAATTAGCGTTATTAACCCTTGGAATAGGATACGCAGATGAAGTCATAGTTCCATCTTTAACTTTTATATCTCCAGTTAACACTATAAAATACGTAGGAGCACAGCCTGTATTTGTAGATGTATGTAGAGATACCTTTGTCATGGATGCAGAAAAGATAGAGGAATTAATAACACCTAAAACAAAGGCTATAATGCCAGTACATATTTATGGCCATCCTGTAGATATGGATAGGGTAATGCAAATAGCTAAAAAACATAATCTATTTGTTATAGAAGATGCGACTGAATCATTAGGATCTACTTTTAATGGCAAAATGGCAGGTACCATAGGGGATATAGGATGTTTTAGTTTTAATGGGAACAAAATTATAACTACTGGAGCAGGTGGAATGCTTGTAACTGATAATTCAGAACATGGCGTACAAGCAAAATTTTTATCTACCCAAACAAAAGTAGTTACTGAAAATAATGCATTCTATCATTCAGAAATAGGATATAACTTTAGAATGCCAAATCTTTTGGCTGCATTTGGAGTGGCTCAACTTGAAAATATTAAAGAATATTTAAAAATTAAAAGACAAAATGCAGCATATTACAATGAACTATTAAGTGGAATTAAAGGAATTACCTTACCTATAGAAAAAGAGAATGTAGAAAATTGTTTCTGGCTATACTCAATCCTAGTAGAAGAAAAGTATGGTATAACTCGCGACGCGCTTATACAAAAATTGAATGAAGCAAAAATAGAGGCAAGACCCTTCTTTATGCCTATACATGCTATGATTCCATATAAAACTTGTACACATGGGGATTTAAGTGTTACAAATGATCTTTATCAGCGTGGAATAAATCTTCCAAGTTCTGTGGGACTTAAAAAAGAAGACATTGCAAAGGTATGTGAAATAATAAAAGAATTAAATAAATAACTCTGTTATTTATTTGAATTTAAGGGTGAAAGTCAATAATTAAGCCACTTTAGTGGAGGGTTATGATATATTGTTAAGGTGGATAGGAGATTGATATGAATATAGATTTTATAAAGAAATTGTACAAAAGCAGATTGGTGAAAAGTGGAATTTGGTTTACTATAGGGACCTTTTTTGTTCAAGGCATTTCCTTTGTAACTATGCCTATTTTTACGCGTTTACTTAGTACTAGTGATTATGGAATAACAGGAGTATATACCACATGGCTTTCCGTTTTTACAACTATAATTACATTAGGGCTATTGGCTACAGTTAATAATGCCAAAGTGGATTTTCAGGAAGGATATGATGAGTATGCTTCATCTATACTTTTTTTAGTCACACTATTTGCTATTATGTGGCTTATAATTGGATTTGTATTTAAAAAGCAAATATCTTCTATTATAAATTTAAATTCTATATTAGTCATGTTCCTTATTATTCAAGGTTTTTTTGGATTTATCGTGGATTTTTCTAATGCCAAATTAAATGCTGAATATAAATATAAGAAATATTTACTTATATCAATAAGTAGTGCTATTATAAACACAATTCTGGCTATAATACTCATAAGTAATATTAAAAGTGAAAAATATTATGGTAGGATTGGTTCTTTAATTATTGTAGCTTTAATTTACGGTACAGTTTTATATGTAATTGCTATGAAAAAAGGCAAAAAATTAATTAGTTTTGAATACTGGAAGTATGGCTTAGTCATATCTATACCAGCAATTGTACATCTTTTATCAGGCGTAATTTTGCAGTCTGTGGATACGGTTATGATAAATAGTATGATAGGATCTAGCGCTGCAGGAATATATACCTTTGCATATAAAATTGGAATGATAATGTATATTGTATGGTTGGCGTGTAATAAGGCTTGGGTACCTTGGTTTTATGAGAATATGAAAGAAAAAAAATACGATGATATAAAGCTGAAAATTAAATATTATATTATGTTATTTTCTGTCATGGGTTTTATACTTATATTTATATCTCCTGAAATAGGAAAACTGATGGGTACAAAAAAATTTTACAAAGGGTTAGATTACGTTCCATTAATCATAATAGGATATTATTTTCAATTTCTATACAGTATACCAGCTAATATTGAATTCTATACTAAAAACACAAAGTTCCTTTCACTAGGAACCCTCATTGCAGCTTTAACAAATGGTGTATTAAATTATATTTTAATTCCAAGATACGGTGCAGTTGCAGGGGCATGGACAACAATAATATCGTATATCTTATTGTTTTTATATCATTATTATATATCTTTACGCATATTAGACGTAAGAATTTATACTTTTAAACCTTTTGCATATGGAATTTTATACATAGTACTTAGTAGTGTAATATTTTTTATAGTGAAAAACAATTGGATTTTGAGATATGGAATATTAATAGCAACATTAATTATATTAGGATATGAGATTAAAAAAAATAGTGAAAAGTTAATGCAAAAATAAGTTAAAAGAGATGATTTAA
>DAVZGU010000019.1:0-12311 GCA_052274215.1 Clostridium sp.
TGATTCTAGTGCTAAAATCACTTATATCCTGAATCTTCATACTTTTCCTTTGATGTAGCATGTTTTTCCTTAAAGTATCTTTAAGATTATCTTCCATAAGTACCTCCCTAAAAATTATAATAGTATTGTAAATATAGAAATTTGTTGCGAAAAAAATTATTTGAATACAATGAAATTTAAACTAGTATAACATATATTTTTCATATATGCGATTTTATAGAATTTTATACAAGATTGTATTACCCTATACATATAGTAATTATTAAGTAATAATATAATTACATTATAACATATCAAATTTAGTTTGGTGTATAAAAACATCGGCAGATAAAGATACACAACCTATGGGTTTATGGTGAGCTTTCATAAAAATTTACGTAAAACATAGTATATATTTTTGTTAATCATAAGTAATATATTAATACATTAAAATTTATAAATTGGGAAATCTATAATTATAATGCTTACGATAATGTGGTATTAGTAAATACTCAGGTCTACAAGATATATAGGGAGGAATGTTCATGAATTATTCAAAAATAAGAGAAGTTAATGGAATAGACCACGTTGGAGATGTGCCAAGTGCAAAGAAAGGAATCGTAGATTTTCTTTCAGGAGAGGACAGATATAAAGACTCTATCCCACAGGATAGGCTTAATTCTTACAAAAAAGGTCGTGAAATAGCAGTAGAAATAGAGAATATTTTGAATGGAGATCAAAGAGCATATTAAAAATAAATAAATTTAGTATTGCTCAAAAATAGGTGCAGAATTTTAATTCTGCACCTTATACGTTGTACATGAATAGAATAAAGGCAAGGATTTATTTAAAATCGTCTATAGAAAATATAATTGTAAACTGCATTATATATAGGTGAATACTATTTTATAGCTTTTTTATATATGTTTGTTAATTTACTTTAAGTTGATAAAGTAAATTAACAAATGAATAATAATAAAAAAATGATTGCAAATGTCTGAAAAGTCTGATATTATTTATAATTATTATATTTTAATAATATTTTCCAGTAAAAATTGTAAGGGGGATTAATAATGGTTGAAAATCGAGAGAGTTGGGGATCTAAAATTGGACTTATTCTAGCTATGGCAGGAAATTCAGTTGGACTTGGAAATTTTTAGAGATTTCCTTATCAAGCTGCCAAAAATGGTGGTGGAGCTTTTATGATTCCTTATGTATTGGCTCTTTTTTTTATAGGAATCCCGTTAATGCTTGTAGAATGGATGATGGGAAGACTTGGTGGAAGATATGGACATGGTACTGTGGGTTTTATGGTTTATATTCAGTCAAGGGATAAGATTAAACCTAAAAAAGCAATTATTCTAGGTTCTATATGTGGAATGATAGTTATTGGAGTTACACTATTAGTAAATTCATATTACAATCACTTGATAGGGTGGACCCTGGGCTATGCCTTTTTATCTGCAACTGGTGGATATTCAGATACGGCTGTAACCACAGGACAGTTTTTTGCAAATTATATACAAAATCCTGCATATGTATTTACTTTCTGGATTATTAGTTTATCTTGTTTAGCTCTAGCAGTTACAAGAGGAATTCAAAAAGGCATAGAATCTTGGGCAAAAATAATGATGCCTATTCTATATATATTTGGAATTGTATTAATTTACAAATCACTAACTATAGGATCGCCAGTTAAACCGGATTGGTCTGCTATAAAGGGGTTAGATTATCTTTGGACTCCAAGATGGGGAGATTTAAGTTTTAAGGGGGCGCTTGCAGCAGCAGGACAAATTTTCTTTACATTATCGTTAGGTATGGGAATAATTCAAAACTATGCTTCTTATTTAAAGAAAGATGATGATATTGTAGCTTCAGCAATGACAACAGTATCATTAAATGAACTTGCAGAAGTAATACTCGGAGGAAGTATCGCAATACCAATTACTTATGCTTTCATGGGTGTTTAAGGTCTAAGTTCAGGAGTGGGATTATCTTTTATATCTTTACCTAATATTTTTAGAAGTATGGATGGAGGTAGGTTACTTGGAACTTTATGGTTTATGTTATTATTCTTTGCTGGATTTACATCGGCTATTGCTATGTATAATTACTTAGTAACAATTTTAGAAGAAGGCATGGGTATGATAAAGAAGAAGGCATCATTAATTGTATTCTTAGGATATATAATAGTTGGGTTACCAGTTGCTTTAGAGCCAATAATTACAAAAACTGCTGAACTTGCTTATTTTACAGAGCTTGATAACTGGGTTGGTACTTATTTATTGGTTGTAATGGGTCTTATAGAAATAATTGTAGCTGGTTGGCTCATGAAAGATAATCCACTGGATGAGATTAATCATGGATCTTACTGGAAAGCACCAAAATGGATGTATAGTATTATGATTAAATTTGTAACGCCTTTAGTAATAATAGTTATTTTAATTGGATCAACTAAAGCATACATTGAAGAAGGATATTTTAAACTTATACCAAGTTTTGTAGCGAAAACACCGGAGTTAATTCCGTGGGTAAATGGAGCGAGAATAGTTTTAGTGGTGGTATTTATCATTGGATTTATTGGAACTTATAGAAGTTTAAAAGATATTTATGGTGAAGAGGTTGTGCAAAATAAGGTTCTTATAAGAAAGTAATAATTTAAAAGCTAGGGTAATAATTAATAACTGTTACCTACTCCAGAAAAATATAAGGAGGTAGAAATATGAGTGGTCAGGCGCTGTGTTTTATGCTTACAATGTGGGGTGCAATAATAATTGCATCAATCGCAAGTTTAAGAACTGTGTTAAAGAATAACTAAGAAAAGAGTGGAGATGTATGAGTATTAATGAAGATGTAGCTGTAAGAAAAATTACTTTATATTTTACAATTTTATGTGCATTGTTTTTAATGTTATCTTCACAATTTACTGGTTTTATTTTACCTTTACTATTTATTCTCCCAATATATATGGGACTTATGGGAATCAAGAAAAGAAGGAAGAGTGGGTATTTAATAGGAATGGCAATAGTTCCCTTGGCTTTTGCTATTTCAGTACTATGGATACGATATTCGATAAGTGTTTTTAATGATTTTTTCAACCAAATTGCTAAAATAGGTTCAGAATTTAATATATCGGCTACTTTGGCTGGAGTTTTTACTATAAGTTTTTTTCTATTAAGTATAATAATGATTATTGTATCTGTAATAGTATTTGTAAAATTACGAAGACATAAAGAACTTTTTACGTAAGATAATGGTAGCTTTCATAACCTAAAAACGTTGAGACTTTGTTTCAGCGTTTTTAGGCGTTTTTATGTATATTTCAAGTAATATAGAGAGGTTATTTTAAATACATATATGCTATAATATATATTGTATTTAAAAACAATTTAGGGGTGGTGATGTACCATAAAAGGTTCACGTAAAACATGTCGTATACTGTTATTATTGTCTATTTCAATATTTTTAACATCTTGCAAAGGTAATACAAAACCTGTTGAAAAAGAGACCTACCTAATGGGCACAATTGTTCAATTAAAGGTATATGGTGGAAATGCAGAAAAAGCAACCGAGAAAGCATTAAAGAGGGTAAGTGATATAGAAGATAAAATGTCTGTTAATATTGAAACTTCTGAAATTACAAAATTAAATGCTAAAGCTGGAATTTCAGGTGAGAAACTTAGCGCCGATACATATTACGTAATAAAAGAAGCTGTTAAATATGGTAAATTAACTGGAGGGGCCCTTGATGTAACTATAGAACCAATTGTAAAGCTATGGGGTATAGGTACTGACAAGGAGAGAGTTCCAGCAAAAAATGAAATTGATGAAAAATTAAAGCTAGTTGATTATAATGATATTATTTTAGATGAAAAAAATTCAACTATCAAGTTAAGGCGAGCGAGCCAAGCTATAGATTTGGGTGCTATAGCAAAGGGATATACGGCTGATGAGATAAAGAAGGTTTTAATAGATAATAAGATTAGCAGTGCACTTATAAATTTAGGTGGTAATGTTTATGCTGTAGGAAGTAAACCGGACGGAACTAGCTGGAATATAGGAATACAAAATCCATTAGATACGCGTGGACAATACTTAGGAACTGTTAGTTTTACTGATAAATCCGTGGTTACATCAGGTAATTATGAGAGATATTTTATAAAGGATGGTGTGCGATATCATCATATATTTGATCCTAAAACTGGGTATCCAGCAGATAAAGGTATTATAAGTACAACTATAGTATCAGATAAATCAATTGATGGAGATGCACTATCTACAAGTACTTATATCATGGGCCTCGAAAAAGGGATTAAATTGATAGAGTCTATTAAAGGTGTAGATGCTATTTTTATTACTGCGGATAAAAAAATATATGTTACATCAGGACTTAAAGATAGTTTTAACCTAACAAACAAGGAGTTTATTTATGAAAAAGGGCGATAAGATAGTTTTCATAATACTTTTAATTATTGTAGTAATATCTTTAAGTGTAGCTTCAATATACAAAATCTCAATCAAGGGGTCAGAAAATATTGCGGTTATTAAAAGCGCCGGTACAGTAATTAGAACTATTGATTTAAATAAGGTAAAAGAGCCACAAGAGTTTACTATAAAAACAAAAGATGGTCATTATAATACCATACTAGTTACTCATGATGGTGTTAAGGTGAAAGATTCTGATTGTGCACATAAAGAGTGTGTTAAAAGTGGAAGTATATCAGAGCCAGGTGGGATGATTGTATGTTTACCTAATAAACTTATGATTAGTATTGAAGGAGAAGCAAATAAAGGCATTGATGGCGGGACTTTTTAAAATTAAAAAAATGTAGGTGAAAATATGGGAAAGACTAAAAGAATGGTTTTACTCAGTATGTTAGTTGCAATAGCATTAGTTATTTATTTAATTGAGGCTCAGATTCCAGTGTTATTTCCAGGAATAAAATTAGGGCTTGCTAATTCTATATCGTTAGTTGCATTAATAATACTTGGGTGGAAAGAAGCATTTTTAATAATGATTTTAAGAACCTTATTAGGTTCTATTTTTGGAGGAAGCATGTCAGCCTTTATGTTTAGCATTGCAGGTGGACTACTAAGTAATATAGTAATGGTATTGCTTTACAAGTATCTTAAGAATTACTTAAGTATACCTACAATAAGTGTTTGTGGATCTGTTTTTCACAATGTAGGTCAGCTACTGGTGGCTGCTTTTATAATTAATGATTTAAGAATATATGTGTATTTACCGGTATTATTAATTTCAGCGATTGTTACAGGGTATTTTATTGGAATCTTATCTAGTATTTTAAAAAGTAGATTAGAAAAAATATTACCACTAAAATAAAAGTATGAAATTTCTCTTGTGAGCCTTGCAATACGAACTCGAATTTCAATATTTTTTACGTTTCGTATTGCAAGTCACTCCTGAGAAATTTCATACTTATTATTATGCCTTGAAGGGGAATAACAGTTTTTCACAATATTATAAGTTTCATAAATCGTAATTATATGATGGTTAAACAATTGTAAAAAATCTGAACTAAGGGGAGCATATCAAAATGGCGTCCTAAAAAATTGGCATGTTCGCAACAACATTCTTAATTATAGCCTTAATTTCCTATAACTAAGCGAAAGTCTTATGTGTATACAAATTTAGTATTGGTAAGTGCAAATTTCTGAGAAAGAATGCTAAACTTTTATGTTGACAAAATCTCCCTAAAGTTATATATTTATAACATACAAGTTATAAATATATAACTTTAGGGAGGTTTCTTTTATGGATCCAAAAATGAGTATTAAATCAAAGCTTGTTCTGCAATTAGGAGTAGCATTATATGAATTAATTATTTTCTTACTGTATAAACTAAATGTAATCAATCCTGATAAGGGTGCTTCCATGTTTATTCAAGGTCTTTTTGAAATTATGATGTTGGCCATATTTTTCTATAATGAAAAAAGATTAAGTGGTATAACTGATGAATTAGGAATCAGTATATTATCTAAAGTAAATAAGATTGGTATGAATTTTTTAGTAATTTCAATTGTTATATTCAGCTACCGACTTACATCTCCAGCTTTTACAATTTATAAGGAGCTTGTTATTTCAAAGTTCGCAATAGGAGTCTGGTTAATGATAATCATATTTATATTCACTATAATAAGATTATTATCCTTTATGTATTATGATAGAAAGGGGATTTGCAAATAAGTGTCAATTCTAAATACAAATATTAAAGAGTATAGAGAGAAAGCATTAATGAAGCAAGCTGAACTTGCAAAATTAGTGGAGGTTAGACGAGAAACTATAGTTCATTTAGAAAATGGGAGATATAACCCATCCTTAAAATTAGCTATGGATATAGCCAAGGTATTCAATACGACAGTTGAAGAATTATTTAAATTTGTTGATTAATAAATTTAACTTTAGATAAATAAAATAAAAAAGATAAGCAGAAGGTTTAAAACCTTCTGCTTATCTTTTCTCATTATTTACTTACAGTTTCACTTAAGTTTACACGATCTTTTAATGGTTTTGAAATAACCTTTGTAGGACACTTAGTAGAACATAGTCCACACTGTGTACATTTTTCAAAGTCTATTATAGGTAAGTTATTAACCATAACAATTGCTTCAGATGGGCAAACTCTTGCACACATTCCACAAGCAATGCATCCAACGCCGCAATTATCTTTTACTGTTTTACCCTTTGATTTTGAGTTACATTCAATAAGTACTTCTTGAGTAGCGGGAACGAATTCTATTAAGTTCTTAGGGCATATTGCAATGCATGCGCCACAAGCTACACAATTATCCTTATATACTACAGCTACGCCATCAATGATGTGAAGGGCATTGAACTCACAAGATCTTACACAACTTGCAAAACCTAAACAACCATCAGCGCAAGCTTTAGGACCACCACCAGGAGCAATAACTGCTTGGCGGCAATCTTTGATTCCATCATACTCATATTTTTCTTTAGCAACAGTGCAAGTTCCTTTACATTTAACAAAGGCAACTTGTGGATTAGCGGTTTCAACGGATAAGCCCATTATTTCCCCGATTTTTTCAGCAACAGAAGCTCCACCTACTGAACATAAATTTAGGGGTGTATCACCCTCAACTACGGCTGCAGCATAAGCATCACAACCAGCAAATCCACATGCGCCACAATTTGCACTAGGTAATGCTTCTCTAACTATTGGTATTTTAGGATCAACTGGTACATGAAATTTTTTATTTGCATAACCAAGTACTACTCCGAATACAAGTCCCATACCGCCAATGCTTATTACTGGGTAAATTAAATTATTTATATCCATTTAAATACCCCCCAATTTTAAACCACTAAAGCCTAAAAATGCGATAGCCATTAAGCCGGCTGTAACTAATGAAATAGGTAAACCTCTAAAGCATAAAGGCATATTATCATTCTCTTCCATTCTTTCTCTTAGGCCTGAAAGAAGTACAATGGCAAGCATATATCCAAGGGCAGCTCCAAGAGCATTAACCATGGATTCTACTAGGTTATATTTTTCACCTATATTTATAACTGCCATACCAAGAAGTGCACAGTTAGTTGTTATTAATGGAAGATATATACCAAGCGCTTTATAGAGACTTGGCTGAGTTTTTTTGATAACCATCTCAACAAATTGCACGAGTGCTGCAATAACTAGCACGAATGATAGTGTTGATAAATAAGTTATGTTCAAAGGAACTAAAATCCAGTTATAGACTCCATAAGTCATGAATGAGGCTATGAACATAACAAATACTACTGCTAGTCCCATACCTTTTGCAGTTTCGGTTTTTTTAGAAACTCCAAGAAAAGAACATACTCCAAGGAATTTAACTAATAAGAAGTTATTTACCAAAAATGCACTTATAAAAATTGAAAAAAGTCTCATTTCCATCCACCTTTCTTAAAAAAAATTATTTTTTGCAACTATGAGCACAAGACCCACATCCAGTACACGCACCAGTCACTGGATCAATTTCATGAAAATGTGCAATTTTATTATTAACTTGATTTGTCTGATTAATTGCTTTTTGATTTAATAGAGCCATTAAAATTCCTAGAGTAATAAAAGCTCCAGGTGCTAAAACCATAATTATAGCAGGTTCAAAAGAGGCTCCCAATAATTTAAATCCGTATATTGAACCAGCTCCTAGTAATTCTCTTATTGCACCGAGAATTGCTAAAGCTACTGTAAACCCAAGTCCCATTCCGATAGCATCAAAAATTGAAGGAAGTGCTTTGTGTTTTGATGCATATGATTCAGCTCTTCCAAGAATTACACAGTTAACAACTATAAGTGGAATAAAAATTCCGAGTGACTTATATAGAGATGGAACAAAACCTTGTAATAAAAACTGAATTAATGTTACAAAAGCAGCTATTATTGTAATGTAAGCTGGTATACGAACCTTATCAGGTATTGCCTTTCTTAATAATGATATAAAAAGATTAGAAAAAATCAACACTGCTGTAGATGCTAGTCCCATACCTATGCCGTTTTTCACACTTGTGGTAACAGCTAGGGTAGGGCACATAGCGAGAACTTGCACAAATATTGGGTTTTCGGTTACAATACCATTTTTTAATCGTTCAGAAAATACGCTCATTATTTTTTAGCTCCTTTCAATGAAGAGTTGTAAAAATCAATAGCATCGCTAACACCAAGGGTTACTGCTTTAGATGTAATAGTGGCACCTGTAATAGCTTGTATTTGATTGTCCTTTGAAGGAGCTACTTTTACAACTTCTAATTTTTCGTTTATAGGTTTATTCTTAAATTGATCTGAAAACTTAGGTTCTGGAGCATTAGCACCAAGACCGGGAGTTTCAGTGTGGGCTAAAATTTTAATTCCAGTAACTTTTCCCTCGTTTGATATTCCAACCATGATTTCTACTGGGCCAGCGTATCCTTTTGGAGCAACTTTTATAGCATATCCAGCTATTTCAGTACCCTTTAGGCCAGAGTTAACCTCAGAAATTTTTTCATTGATTTTCACATCTGTCTTTTCAAATTTATCAGCTGTGGGTAATATTGCTTTCATAGCAGCTTGCTTATCAGCAGCAATCGAATTAGCAATAGGTGCTTTTGTTATTTCATAGGCACCGCCTAGTAACAATCCTGCGATCCCTGTAATTAAAAGTAAAATCATACCTAATTTAATATTTTCTTTCAATTATTTCACCTCCCCAAAAATACGTGGAGCAGTAAACTTATCAATAAATGGAACAAATAAGCTCATTATTAATATAGAGTAAGATACTCCTTCAGCATAACCACCATATAAACGTATAATTGTGGTTAAAACTCCACATCCAAGTCCAAAGATAAGTTGTCCTTTTTTAGTCATTGGCGAAGTTGAATAATCAGTTGCCATAAAGAAAGCACCAATCATCAAGCCTCCAGCACAAATTTCGTATAATGCATTTCCAGTCATTAAACCATCTCTGCCTAATATATAAGTTAAAACAAATACAGTACCAATAAATGCTACTGGAGTATGCCAGCTTATAATTTTTTTATAAAGCAGATAAGCTGCACCAATTAGTAATGCGAGTACAGAAGTTTCACCAATGCAACCACCGACATTACCAATAAAAATGTTCATTAGACTAGGCAATTTGTCACCACCAGTTTTAAGTATTCCAAGTGCCGTAGCAGCGGAAGTACCATCAACGGTAAAGTTAGTCATGTGAACTGGCCAAGAAGCAAGTAAAAATGCTCTAGCGGCTAAAGCGGGATTCATTACGTTTTGTCCAATTCCGCCGAAAAATTGTTTTACAATAATTATTGCGAAAAACCCTCCAATTGCAGGAAGCCAAAGCGGAACAGCAGCTGGCAAATTAAATGCAAGCAATAAACCAGTTACAACAGCACTAAGATCTCCTATTGTAATTTTTCTATGAGTTAGTTTCTGCCATAAAGCCTCTGCCGCAATACATGATAGCACAGATACCAATGTAACTAAAAATGCTTGCATTCCAAAAAAATATATGCCGGCAAAGGTAGCAGGTAGTAATGCTATTATTACGTCTCTCATTATGCCCTGCACAGAATCATTTGATTTTATGTGTGGGGATGAAGATACTGTATACATATAAGTCACCTCTATCTATTTTTTTCTTCTATTGATATTTACTGTTTGTTTACCTTCACGGCAAGTTTGAGTTAAATGACGTTTTGCTGGGCATACAAAAGAGCAACAAGCACACTCAATGCAATCCATACCATGGTATTCTTCAAATTCATCGTACTTACCTCTTAAAACTAAAGAGTTAAGTTTTGTAGGGTTTAAAAACATAGGACAGGCGTTCATGCATTTCCCACATCTTATGCAGCTAGATTCTTCTTCTAATTTAGCTTGCTGTTTTGTTAAACAAAGTATCCCTGAGGTTCCTTTAATAACGGGAGTTTTTAATGAACTTAAAGCCGTTCCCATCATAGGTCCACCGGAGATTACTTTAACAGGATCTTCTTTAAATCCACCAGCAGCCTCGATAACTTCTTCTATAGAAGTTCCAAATTTTACTCTTAAATTAAGTGGTTCTTTAATTGCTTCTCCGGTTACGGTTAATACTCGCTCCATAAGTGGTCTACCGTTTACTACAGCGTTATATATCTCAAACGCAGAATCAACATTTTGAACTATGCATCCAACATCTGCAGGGAGCTTACCAGAAGGTAATTCTCTACCAGTAATTGCATAAATTAATTGTTTTTCTGCACCTTGAGGATATTTTGTAATAAGTGGAGTAACTTGTACATTATCCATGCTTTCGCAAGCTTTTTTCATAGCTTCAATTGCATCAGGCTTATTATCTTCTATTCCAACATATCCCTTTACACCAGGGAACATTTGAAGAATAATTTTTAAGCCGAGAGCTATTTCAGTGGACTTTTCGATCATCATTCTGTAATCGCAAGTTAAATATGGTTCACACTCTGCAGCATTTATTATAATGCTGTCGATAATTTTTCCCTCTGGAGGAGTAAGCTTAATATGAGTTGGGAAACATGCCCCACCCATACCTACTATACCAGCTTCTTTAATGATAGCTACTAGTTCATTTTTTGATAGCTTTTCATAATCACTGTGAGGGGTCATAGTTGGCACTTCTTCATAGGTGTTATCGTTTTCGATAATGACAGACAACGCCATTGTTCCATTACTATGTAGCCACGGAGCTACATCTTTTACAGTTCCAGATACGCTTGAATATATTGGCGCAGATACAAAAGCTTTGGATTCACCTATTTTTTGTCCCACCAATACTTTATCACCTTTTTTTACTAAAGGTTCGCAAGGCGCGCCTATATGTTGTTGCATAGGAAATACTAAGTTGCCCTTTGGAAGCAAATCTTGAATTGCTTTGTGCATACTTAAGTCTTTACTACCACTCGGGTGAATACCCTTTTTAAAAGTCAAAAGTCCCATAATAAACCTCCTTGTAGTTCTCTGAGAGGGATAACAATTATTAATCGCTATCCCCTTAGTGGTTTTATAGGGTGTATAACAATAATTAATTGTTATACAATCTATAAAATATAGCTAATATTGTCAAAAATGTAAAAAAAGTGTAGAAGCTTGACGCAGTTACAGCTAAAATCCACTATACCATATATATTACACCTTTTGGGTATATAAAAGAATACCTTTTATGAAAAAAAAACTTTTATGAAAAAATAAGATTATTCTAACAATTTCATTAGTACAAAATGTTTTTTTTAGAAATATTACAATGAAAAATATAAGATTAATATGGTATACTTAATATGGATAATAAACTATATTTACGAGAAAATATAATTGAAAAGGTAAGGTTAATATGGAGAATAATAGTTTGAATAATTTGGAGATTCAAAGTGTGAATTTAGACATTAATGAGGATATCATAAGTAGTTTAAAAACGGAGATTTATAAAAGAAGCAAATTTGAATATAATTCTAATGTTGTTACTATTCCCAAATATTTTTATAGATTTATAGGTATAAAAAACAATGAGAAAGATTACTATGAAAATTTACATAGTTTAGATAGTGAATTAAAAAAAATAGGGTCATGTTATATGAGATTTAGCGAGGGATTAGATAAAGACATTAGCATAAGACTTCCAAATGTATTAAATGACATTTGGATAAAGGTATTCAAAGGAGAAGTGCTAGATGTATCCTTGATTATAAATTTAATAAGTGATAATGGACTTTTTCCCAATTTATCTAATAAAGTTTTGCTTCAGCAAATTAAAAATAATTTAAAGGGACTAATAGAATATTATATTAAGAGCAATGAAATAATTGATAATCATAAAATTAA
>DAVZGU010000020.1:0-11911 GCA_052274215.1 Clostridium sp.
CAACTCTCATAAAATACTATGAAATTTGTTAAGGATTTATGCATAATTTCTATATTTTTACAGATAAATTTACTTATCCATAGAAATAATATTACCTTTAAAAACTTTTTTAAGCATTTCTTTTTCTTTTCCTACATATGCAGAATTTATTATACCTTTTTTAAAAGTCTTTTCTATGACAGAATTTACCTTTGCCATGTCTATTTCATTGATTTTTCGCAATACGTCTTCTGGCGTATTAATTTTGTCCATAAACATTACTGATCTCCCATTACTAAACATTCTACTGCTCGTGCTTTCAAGCCCTAGGATATAACTACCCTTTAACTGCTCTTTAGCTTTACTTAACGTTTCATTGTCAATTCCGAGCTTAGCGAATTTACTAACCTCTTCTTTTATTGCATTAATGGCAACTTCCACGTTCATTGGACTGAGTCCCGCATAAATGCTTACAACTCCTGTGTTTTTAAACGTAGATATATAACAGTAGATTGAATAGCACACACCTAACTCCTCACGGATTTTTTGAAATAATCTTGAGGATGCCCCTCCACCTAATATATTACTTAGTAAGATTAACGTGTATGTATCATCATCTCCAAGACCCACACCCGGTATTCCTAGACTCACATGGAATTGCTCAATATCTTTTTTTCTAAAATAATGTTGATCTAATATTTCAGGGCTACTATATTTAGTAATCTTTTTGTCTTTACAAAGCCATTTACCAAAATACTTTTCAACAAGACTTTCTATCATTTTCATGTCGAATTTACCTGAAATAGATATTACTGAGTTTTCGGGTATATAATGCGAGTCTATATAATCTACTATCATTTTTCTACTAAAAGATTTTACAGTATCAATGGTTCCTAAAATCGGTAACGAAATAGAATCTGTATCCCAGATTGCTTTTGTGTGTAAATCTGCTAAAACATCTTCTGGTGAATCTTCACTCATATTTATTTCTTCAAGAATTACGCCTTTTTCCTTCTCAATATCATCTTCTGATAAATTACTATTGAAAATCATATCTGAAAGAACATCTAAAGATAGTTCTAAATGAGTGTCTAATGCTTTTATATAAAAACATGTAGCTTCCCTACCTGTAAAGGCATTTATTTGACCACCAACATCTTCAATCGCTTCAGCAATTTGTTTTGCGGTTCTACCACAGGTTCCTTTAAAAAGCATATGCTCAATAAAATGTGATATCCCACTGCTAGTTATATTTTCATTCCTTGACCCATTTTCTACCCATAAGCCTACACTAACAGAATTTACATATTCAATGTTTTCCACTACAACTCTTAACCCATTATTTAACTTAAACAAATTATACATATGCGCCTCTCCTTAATGAGAATTTATATTTACTATGTGCATATTAGTGCAATATTATTAAAAAAAAATAAAAAGGCATCTAAGCCCTTCTATTATTATTCTTTATCTTTGTTTTCATTTTCATTTTCGCTATCTTTCATAGCATCTCTTCTCGAAAGATTTACTCTTCCTTGATTATCTATTTCCATTACTTTTACTAATATTTCATCACCAACTGAAACTATATCTTCTACTTTATTTACTCTTGTAAAATCAAGTTTAGAAATATGCACTAGGCCTTCTTTATTAGGAAGTATTTCAACAAAAGCTCCAAAAGCAGCAATTTTTGTTACTTTTCCTAAGTATATTTCTCCCACTTTAACAGATTTAGTTAGCTCTTCAATAATTTTTACTGCTTTATTGGCACTAACACTATCGTTAGACATAATTACAATTTGTCCATCATCATTTGTATCTATTTTAACGCCGGTTTCTGCTATAATTTTCTTTATAGTTGCTCCGCCTTTACCTATTACGTCGCGAATCTTGTCTGGTGCTACATTTAGCACATACATTCTAGGAGCATAAAGTGACATTTCACTTCTTGGCTGCGGTATACATTCGTTCATTTTTTCTATTATATGAAGTCTAGCTTTTTTGGCATCTATAATTGCAGTTTTAATGCAATAATTAGATAATCCATGAAGCTTTGTATCAACTTGTATAGCTGTAATACCTTTAACAGTTCCAGCTACTTTAAAGTCCATATCTCCAAAGAAATCTTCTATACCTTGAATATCCGTTAATACTTTTTCTTTAGATAAGTCAGCGTTTGTAATTAACCCCATTGCGATACCCGCAGCAGGTCTTTTAATAGGAACCCCTGCATCTAATAGTGCTAAAATACTTGCACTTACACTAGCTTGAGATGTTGAACCATTAGAACTTAATACTTCAGACACTACTCGAATAGCATATGGGAATTCTTCTATAGATGGTAAAAGTGGTTCTACTGCTTTTTCTGCTAGTGCACCATGACCAATTTCACGTCTTCCAGGTCCACGCATTGGCTTAGTTTCTCCTACGCTATAAGCTGGAAAATTGTAATGATGCATATATCTTTTAGTATCTTCAATACTTATTCCGTCTAGTATCTGGGCTTCTTTCAATGCTCCGAGTGTTGCAACTCCCATTACTTGAGTAAGTCCTCTTGTAAATAAACCAGTACCATGAGTTCTTGGAAGTATTCCTACTTCACAACTTATTGGTCTAACTTCATCAAAAGCTCTTCCATCTGGTCTTCTATTTTCATTTAACATCATATTTCTAACTATTTCTTTTTGAATATTATAGAAAACTTCACCGATATCTGATTTTTTATCTGCGTATTTTTCATTAAATTCAACACTTATTTTTTCTTTAATTTCGTCCACTTTTGTGTTTCTTTCATCTTTATCCATTATGTACATTGCTGTTTTTGTCATATCAAATGAAAATTCTCTTACTTCACTTTGGAGAGTTTCATCTATTTTATTTAATAAAGGTATAACTTTTTTCTTTCCAAACTTAGCTACAGCTTCTTCTTGGAAAGCTACAATTTTTTTACATGCTTCAAAAGCAAAGTCAATTGCATCTATCATTACATCTTCAGGTATTTCGTCTCCATTTGCTTCTATCATTGTTACATTATCTTTTGTTGCACAAACCGTAAGTTTCATAGAACTAGCACTTCGCTCTTCTACGGTAGGACTTAATATAAATTTACCATCAATTAAACCCACTGAAACAGTTGCAACAGCATCCGTATAAGGTATACTTGATAAACATAATGCAAGTGATGCTCCGTTCATAGCAAGTATCTCAGGTGAATTATCTTGTTCAACTGACATTACTGTACAAACAATTTGCACATCATTTTTATAGCCTTTAGGAAATAATGGTCTTAATGGCCTATCAATTCCTCTTGCTGTTAAAATTGCTCTTTCTGATGGTCTTGCTTCCCTTTTTATAAATCCCCCTGGAATTTTACCAACAGCATAAAGTCTTTCTTCATATTCTACACTTAGTGGAAAGAAATCAATACCATCCCTTGGTTTTTCTGATGCATTTGCATTAATTAAAACTACTGTTTCTCCATAACTCATGACTATTGCACAGTTTGATAGCATTCCAACTTTACCATATTCAACTTTAAGATTTCTACCTGCTACAGTAGTTTCTATAATATGAATCATATATTTGCCTCCCTTCAATTTGCACTAATAATATTAGCTAATTGTATATATTTCCCCTAATCTAAAATAATAGAGCGGCTAAGCCGCTCTGAATTATTTTCTTAGTCCGAGTTCTGCAAGAATTGCACGATATCTTTCGATATCTTGGTTCTTTAAGTAACCGATCATACCTTTTCTTTGTCCAACCATCATTAATAGACCTCTTCTTGAATGGTGATCTTTTTTATGAACTTTCAAATGTTCATTTAACTCTTGAATTCTTTCAGTAAGTAGCGCGATTTGCACTTCTGGAGAACCTGTATCTCCTTCATGTCTTGCATGTTTTAACATTATTTCTTGTTTTTTAGCTTTTTGCATTTTACAACACCTCCGAATATAATCCCCATATTCCAAGTACACCGTTGGTGATTCGGTGAACTTAGCATAAGGTTCAAATCAATTATAACAAACTACGATTAAATTGTAAATTAATTTTTACATCTTAGCACTTATTTTTCTATTTTTTGATTTATTGCATATTCCTTATCCTTTAAAAGTTGCTTTTTTAATTCATCAATAGCATTAAATTTAACTTCATCTCTTATTCTGTTTATAAAATAAATTTTAACTATCTCATTATAAATTTTTTTATCAAAGTTCAAAATATGCGTTTCCACTGATAGCTTGCCACCTTCTACAGTAGGATTGTAACCTATGTTGGTTATAGCTCTGTAAAAGTTATTATCGTACTCAGCTAAAGTATAGTACACCCCTCCCTTAGGAAGGATATACTCTTTATTGTAATTTAAATTTACAGTTGGAAATCCAATAGTTCTCCCAAATTGTTTTCCCTTAATTACTTTCCCACTAATAGTGTGTGGTCGTCCTAAAAGCTCATTTGCTTTAGTTATATTACCCTCCGCTATTAGATGGCGTATTTTTGAACTACTTACAATTTCATGGTTAATACTAACGGCTTCACAAACATATAGTTTATATCCTAATATAGTACTATATGTTTTAAGCATTTCTACATCGCCTAAATTTTTATATCCAAACCTATAATTAAAACCAACAACTATTCCCTTTGCATTATAAAACTTCACCATATTTTTTATGAACTCTTCTGGAGTTATCTTCATAAAGTCTTTATTAAAATTAACTAAGTTAACAATATCAATACCAGTGTTTTCTAATAAGTTTATTTTGGTGTCATTATCCATTATTAACTTTGGACAAATTTCCTTGTTAATAACAGACAATGGGTGATTTTTAAAGGTACAAATCATACTTTTAGCATTATTTTCTTTTGCTAATGCTACTGTTCTATTTACAAGAGACATATGCCCTAAATGGATGCCGTCAAAACTTCCTAAAGCAATGTACGTTGGGTATT
Source organism: Clostridium sp. (assembly GCA_052274215.1). Classification (GTDB taxonomy): domain Bacteria; phylum Bacillota; class Clostridia; order Clostridiales; family Clostridiaceae; genus Clostridium_AD. The sequence goes on from DAVZGU010000020.1 coordinate 4,933, forward strand.
TAAGTTTTGTTTTAAAATTATCTTTTATAACTAACATTTTAATATACTCCTATATAAATGATTTTATTAGCTTAACACTATCATTACTTCTATGTGCAATTCCAATAAAGTCATTATCTTTATTATATATATTATATATTATATCAACTTCAAATTTGCAAGTTAATGCTCTATCCTTTACTACAACACCATTTAATAAGAATTTAATAAATCTATCTTCTACGGTAATTTTACTATTGTTTTGGAAAATCTTTTCTATAGGCATAACATGTTTGTTTATGTTTTCCTCGTTTAAATCTTCAATATTTATAGCGTCTTCAATATGAAATGGCCCTGTAGCAATTCTTTGTAAATTCCACATCATACCACCGCATTTTAATAATTGTCCAATATCATAACACAGACTTCTAATATATGTACCCTTAGAGCATTTCACCCTAAATTTTACGTAAGGTGTTTTAATATCAATAATATCTATGTCATAAATTACCAAAGACCTTGCTTCTCTCTCTATTTCTATTCCAGCCCTTGCTAATTCATAAAGTTTTTTCCCATTAACCTTTAGAGCTGAGTACATAGGAGGAATTTGTTTTATTTCACCTATAAATGAATTAATAGCGCGAATAATTTCTTCTTCGGTTGCATTAACTTCACTTTCACTAAGAATCTTACCTTCTCTATCATAAGTATCCGTAATAACTCCCAACTTTAATTCAGCTTCATAAATTTTAAAGTCACCCATTATATAGTCAATAGCCTTCGTTGCTTTTCCTATACAAACAGGTAAAACCCCGCTAGCCTCAGGATCTAGAGTGCCAGCGTGGCCTACTTTTTTTACATTGCTGATTTTTCTTATTTTACGTACTACATCAAAAGAAGTAATTCCGGTAGGTTTAAATACATTTAATATACCGTTCATTTCATCAACTCTTTTTCTAAAATTTCTATTAATTTAACTTTAGTATCATCAAAATTTGCTTCTGCATAAAAACCTGAAGCTCTGATATGACCTCCACCGTTAAAACCTTCTGCAATTTTACTAACATCTACTAAAGACTTAGATCTTAAACTTACTTTAACACCATTCTCAGCTTCTTTTATAAGAATAGTAACTTCAACAGTATCTATTGAATCACCAAAAGTAATAACATCTGATGTATCTGAGGATACCAAATTGAATTTTTCAAGTATATTTTTAGATATATGCATAATACAGACCTTGCCATTGAGTTCTACTGTCATATCACTAATAATTTCTCCATAAAATTTTATCTTTTCAAATTTCTTATTTTCAAAAATTATTCTATGGATGTTACTGAAATCTATACCTGTATTAATAAGTTCACCAGCGATACCATGAGTTACTGCTGTGGTATTCGAATGTCTAAAAGAGCCGGTATCTGTAAGTAAGGAAGTATACAAACATGCAGCTATTTCTTTGTCTAATTCTACATGGAGAAGTCTAAGAACTTCGTGTACAATTTCTCCCACTGCAGAAGATTTTGTATCAACAAAATTTAAATCTCCATATAAATCATTAGATAAATGGTGATCCATATTAATTAATTCAAACTTTCTGTTTTGCATACATAAATCAGCATTAATTCTTTTGAAATCACCACAATCTAACACTATTACACAGTCCGTATCCTTTAACGGCTGACTTGTTTCACCGTTAATTTCATCAGAGCAAGGTAAAAATAAGAAAGTTTGCGGAATAGCTTCTTTTGAAATTATATATACTTCCTTATTTAATTTTCTAAGACCAATAAGCAGCGCTAATGCGCTACCAATTGAATCACCATCTGGCGAAGTATGAAAAGTTATAGCAATTTTTTTGAATAACTTTATTTTGGTAACAATATCACTAATCTTCATTGTTATCTTCTTCGTTGCCATTTTCCTCAGTTATTTCTTCCTGATTACTTCCTTTTTGTTTTATTTGATTAAAAATACCTTCTAAATGTATTGCACGTTCTATAGTTTCATCTACCTCTATAATAACCTGAGGAACATGTCTTAACTTAACATGACTCCCTATTTCTTTTCTAATGAGGCTAGTTGAACTTTTAAGTGCTTGAAGTGTTTCTTTTTTAGCATTTTTGTCACCAAATATACTAACATAAATTTTTGTATAGCTTAGGTCTTTTGTTGTGTCTACTTTCGTTACACTTACCATAGCACTTAATCTTGGATCCTTTATTTTGTTTTGAATTGTATTGCTTACGTCTTTTTTAATTTCTTCATTTATTCTACCATTTCTATAACTAACCATACAATTCACTACTCCTTATACTTATATTAATTTTGGTTTTACTTCTTCCATTATGAATGCTTCAATAATGTCGCCTTCTTTAATATCATTGAATTTTTCTACACTTAATCCACATTCAAATCCAGCAGCAACCTCTTTTGCATCATCTTTAAATCTTTTTAAGGAAGCTAAAGTTGATTCAGTAATTACTATTCCATTTCTAAGTACTCGTACACTACTATTTCTCGTGATTTTACCGTTCAATACATAAGATCCTGCTATTGTTCCTACACTTGAAACTTTATATATTTGTCTTATTTCAACTCTACCCAAGACAACTTCTTTATATACAGGATCGAGCATTCCAACCATTGCATCTTTTATATCATCAAGAGCGTCATAAATTATTCTATATGTTTTAATTTCTACATTTTCTTTCTCGCCAATTAAAGAAGCATTATTATCTGGTCTTACATTAAACCCTATAATTATTGCATTTGAAGCAGCTGCAAGTACAACATCTGTTTCTGTAATAGCGCCAACTCCAGAATGGATAACCCTTACTTTAACATTATCAGTAGATAATTTTTCGAGAGATTGTCTTACAGCCTCTACAGATCCTTGAACATCAGCTTTAACAATTACACCAAGTTCTTTAACAGATCCTTCTTGTATTTGGCTATATAGGTTTTCCATGGAAACTCTATTACTAGATTCAAAATGTTCTTCTCTTAAATTTGTTTTTCTAGTTTCGGCCATATTTCTTGCAGTTTTCTCATCTTTAACTACATTAAATCTATCTCCAGCTGCTGGAACTTCAGATAATCCAAGTATTTCTACTGGAATAGAAGGTCCTGCTGTCTTTATTTTGTTACCCTTATCATCAAACATTGCTCTTATTCTTCCATAAGTTGAACCAACTATTATAGAATCTCCAGTATTTAGTGTACCATTTTGCACAAGTAAAGTAGCAAGTGGTCCACGACCTTTGTCAAGTTTAGCTTCTACTACAGTTCCTTTTGCAAGTCTACTAGGATTTGCTTTTAGCTCTAACATTTCTGCTGTAATCACTACCATTTCAAGCAAAGTATCTATACCCTCTTTAGTATGAGCTGATACTGGAACACAAATTGTGTCTCCGCCCCAATCTTCTGCTACAAGTCCATGTTCTGTTAATTCTTGCTTAACTTTATCAACATTAGCTCCTGGCCTATCTATCTTGTTTATAGCTACTATCATTGGTACCTTAGCAGCTTTACAGTGATTTATAGCTTCTTCAGTTTGTGGCATAATACCATCATCTGCAGCTACAACAAGTATAACTATATCTGTTATTTGGGCACCTCTTGCTCTCATTGCTGTGAAAGCTTCGTGACCAGGTGTATCTAAAAATGTAATTTTTTCACCATTAACATCGACAGTATATGCACCTATATGTTGTGTTATTCCGCCCGCTTCTGTTTCTGTAACTTTAGCTTTCCTAATGCAGTCAAGTAGTGATGTCTTGCCGTGATCAACATGACCCATAACTGTAACAACTGCTGGTTTTTTGTCTGTATCTATTTCAACTTCAACATTTCCGAAGTCTTCTTCATCAGCAATTTTTCCTTCTTCTTCATCTTTTAGTACAGCAAGTGCACCATATTTTTCTATTACTTTTTCAGCTGTAGCGAAATCAATTTCTTGATTCATTCCAGCCATAACACCTATAAAAATAAGTTGTTTTATTACTTCAACATAAGGTCTCTTTAACGTATCAGCTAAGTCTTTAACTGTAATAGTACTTTTGATTACTACAACTTCATCATCTATTGCTTCAACAGCATTGTTTCCGCTTCCTAATTCGTCTCTACCTTTTCTACCTCTTTTTCTAATAACAACTTTATTAGCATCTTCATTAGCTAGGTTTTCATAGTGTTCTACTGTTTCATTTTTATTATCCTTAAGTCCTGAATTTTCATCACTATAAAGTTCCTTTATTAACTCAGCATCTTCTTCCTCAATCACACTCATATGATTTTTGGCCTTTATACTAAACTCTTCTAATAGTACATTAATTAATTCTTTACTTGACACTTCTAACTCTTTTGCTAATTCATATATTCTGACTTTTGCCAAATCATTCACCCCCGAAATTTAATTTATTCATCATTTTCATTCCATAAGCTTAATAGCTTATTACTCATTTTTTTGTCATTTACGCACAAAACATTGATTTCTGCTCTACCTAAGCACTTGCCTAAAGTCTCATTGGATATTCCTTCTATAAGAGGTATAACCCTCTTAATAGCTAATCTTCTAAATTTATCTTTAGTATTGGTAGCGCTCTCTTCTGACAAAATTATGAGGGTCCCTCTCCCGTGTGATAGTGCTTCTTCACATTGATTGTAACCTTCAATAAGTTTGCCTGCCTTTTTAGTTAAACCCAAAAATTGGAAAAATTTATTGTTCATGATTTACCTCATCCTCGTAATTTATCTTATCCCTTAGTTTACCATAAATTTCTTCACTTATTTTTCCACCTAAGTTTCGCTCTAATCTTTTTGTCTTAAAAGATTTTTCAAAGCATTCTATATTCTTACAAACATATGCGCCTCTGCCTGGCTTTTTTCCTGTTAAATCTATAGAAATTTCGCCTTCCTTGCTATGAACTATGCGTAATAATTCTTTTTTGCATTTCATTTCCATACAACCTGTGCACATGCGCTGAGGTATTTTTTTAACTTTCATAAAGCTATCACCTACTCTTCAGTAATGGTTTCAATTACTTTATTTTCATTTTCAATATCTTCAATATCTTCAATATCTTCAATATCTTCCATGTTATATTGGGCTTGTGTTCTACTTTTTATGTCAATTTTCCAACCTGTTAATCTCGCTGCCAATCTAACATTTTGACCTTCTTTTCCAATAGCTAATGATAATTGATTATCTTCCACTATAACTTTTGCAGATTTAGAAGCTTCTTCAACTACTACATTCAATACTTTTGCAGGACTTAACGCATTTGAAATGTACTCTTCAGATTTCTTGCTCCACTTAATAATATCAATTTTTTCATTTCTTAATTCATTAACTATGTTTTGAACTCTGATACCTTTTGGCCCAACACAAGCTCCCATAGCATCAACATTCTCATCGTTTGAATATACCGCAATCTTAGTTCTTGATCCCGCTTCTCTTGAAATACTTTTTATTTCAACCACTCCACCAAAAACTTCTGGTACTTCTAATTCAAATAATCGTTTTACAAGACCTGGATGAGTTCTTGATACTCCTACTTGAGCACCTTTAGTAGTATTTTTAACCTCAACAATATATAGTTTCAACTTTTCGTTAAAATTATATTCCTCACCAGGCATTTGCTCATTAGCTCCAAGCACAGCTTCAATTTTACCTAAATCTATAAATACATTTCCTCTATCTTTTCTTATAACACTTCCTGTAATAATATCAAATTCTTTGGTTATAAATTCATTGTAAATTATATTTCTTTCAGCCTCTTTAATTCTTTGAATAACCACTTGTTTTGCAGCTTGTGCAGCTATTCTTCCAAATTTTCTTGGAGTAACTTCAATATCAACAGTATCATCAATTTGATATTTAGGGCTATATTCTTTAGCTCCCTCTAGTGATATCTCAGTGGAGTCCTCAAATACTTCTTCTACAACTATTTTTTGACCATAAATATGTATTTCACCTGTTTCTCTATTCATTGACACTTTTACACTTTGGTTACTATTAGATAGAGTAGCAAAATTCTTCTTATATGCTGCAACTAATGCATCCTCAATAGTTTCAAAAAGTAAATCTTCACTGATTCCCTTTTGTTCTACAATCTCTCTCAATGCTTCAATAAATTCCTGATTCATTTTAACTTCCTCCTTACAGCACCGGTTTCAAACTCACAATGGAAATCTTTTCTTTCGGAATAGATATATTATTCCCATCATATTCAATTTCTATTTGCACATCCGAAAATCCTAATAAATTGCCTTCAATTTTTTTTGTTCCCTCATATAGACTATTTAAATTAACTAGTACGTTCTGGCCTATATATTTTTTTAAATGATTGTCATCATATAAAATCCTCTCAATTCCTGGAGAGGAGACTTCTAAACAGTAGCTATCAGTTATTAGATCTTCTACATCTAATATTTCACTTACAGCTCTACTTGTTTTTTCACAATCTTCTAAAGATATTCCATTAGAACTATCTATATAAATTCTCAAGAAATTTTCTCCTGATTCTTTTACATACTCCAAATGATATAATTCACAATTGTTTTTTTCTGCTATTGGTTGAACTATTTTTCTAAGTTTTTGCAACAAGGTATCATTTTTCATTTTAACACCCTCCTTTTATTAATATTTTCTACAATTATTACATAATTAATCGTAATATTATAATTAAAACGCAACCATGAGTTGCGTTTCAATAAATAGAGAGTAGGACGAGCCTACTCTCTTACAATAAAATTACCAACGGTAACTAATATATATTATTCTATCATATAAAATTTGCTATTTCAAGGGTTAATTGCATTTAGCTAAAAAAACGACAACTGATTTGTATCAGGAAGTTCTTTTAAACACCCATGATTATCTAAGGATTCAATAACTGTTTTGGAAACTTTGCAGCGAATTCTCAAATCTTCTTTTGATATGAACTCACCTTCAGGTCTTTCCAAAACTATACTTTTAGCGGCATTTTCACCTACACCT
>DAVZGU010000021.1:0-11909 GCA_052274215.1 Clostridium sp.
CAACTACATTTTGTGATAAGCATCTAGCACAGTTTAATGCCTTTAAAAATGATTTATTTATTGCTCCTACAAGTATTATTACATGTTGTTGATTATTCGTTGTCGCTCCTTCATTAGGTCTTTGTTCTAATGATAATTTAAGTTGTTCTGCTATCTTAGTATAATGTTGCTTAACCTTAACCATAAGATAAACAAGTAAAGGTATTACAATACAAACTATCCAAGCTCCATGGAAAAATTTTGTTATACCTATGAGTATTACTGTAATAAAAGTTACAACAGCACCTAATCCATTTATAAATGCCTTATGTTTCCATCCCAGTGTTCTACTTCTTTTCCACTTTAAGAACATTCCAACCTGTGAAAGTGTAAAAGATAAAAATACTCCTACTGCGTATAAGGGTAGAAGCAAATGAGTCTCAGCTTTAAATAAAATAATTAACATAGCAGCAGCTGCCCCTAATACTATTATTCCATTTGAAAAACTTAGCCTCTTTCCTCTTTGAGAAAATTGCCTTGGAGCATATCCATCCTTTGCCATTATAGATAGTAACAGTGGTAGACCTGCATAGGCTGTATTTGCAGCCATTACTAAAATTAATGCAGTGGTAACTTGCATAGTGTAAAACATAATGCTTTTTCCGAAAACTTGTTGAGCAATTTGAGCAAATACTGTCACATCTGCAACAGGTACTGGCCGATAAATTATTGCTAGGAAAGATAACCCACCGAAAATAAAAAGAACTAAAAAAGCCAATAAACTCAAAACAGCTTTTGCATTTTTTTGTGATGGTGCTTTAAAATTAGGTATACCATTGCTTACCGCTTCAACCCCTGATAAGGCAGTACAGCCTGAAGCAAATGCTCTAAGAAACAGGAACAATGTAATATCACCTGTTGCTTGTGGCACTGAATACATAGGTGCTGGTGAATATCCAAAAATGTAATGTTTAACAATACCAGTGACAATAAGCACTACACAAGAAACTATAAATAAGTATGTCGGAACTCCAAAAAGTTTAGATGATTCCTTCACTCCCCTTAAGTTACCTATTGTTATAAAGAATAACATTGCAAGAGCTATAGCTACTTTATGAGGAAGCAAGGATGGCATCGCTGAAGTTATTGCAGCTGTTCCAGCACATATACTAACAGCAACTGTCAGTATATAATCTATAGAAAGTGCTGCACCAGCAGTAAGACCAGGGATTGTACCAATATTATCCTTTGCGACTATATATGATCCACCACCACATGGGTAGCTATCAATAGTCTGCCTATAAGAAAAAACAAGTATCACTAATAGTACAACAATACACAACGCGGCATAAAACATATATCTATATGCTATAAGACCTATAACGCCAATTAACACAATTAAAATTTCTTCCCCTGCATATGCAACGGAAGAAACTGCATCACTAGATAATATAGGTAGTCCCCAAAAAACATTTAATTTTTCTCCTTCTAATTCTTCTGTTTTTAGTGCCTTACCTATTAGTAGTTCTCTTAATTTTGAAAACATAATTACACCTCTATTATAGAATTTTTCATTACAATATTTATTTATTATATAGCATTGATTCAAAGACTTCAATTTTATATTCTTTCATTTAAGCTAAAATAAAATCAAATCTGCGGTTATTTCGACAACAACACAATATTTTAACCACCATGCGCTTCTATACTTACTATAAATACGTTTTAGATGGCATTGTACTTGTTCCAATATTACATCTTTTTAGTCCATATTAAAAACGCCTAAAAAATAATGTGGTCATATATTATTTTAACTTCAATTAGAAAGAGGTATAGCAAAATCTTGCTATACCTCTTTCTTTGTAACTCTTATATCTAATCCTTAAAAAATAGGATGTCCGTTTAAACAAACATCCTATTATAATTATTTATTCCATTAGCAAATTATCTTTTAATATCACTCTTAGCAAATATTTTTGTTAAATATGTTATAAAAAATCCGAAAATTATAAATCCTACTGGCCCACCATAATTCTTTAATATTGGAACTATTGCTTCTTTGAAACTTGTAGCTCCTGCAATATCTCCCCAGCCAGCGCCAAAGAATGCTAATACACCTAATACGAAAACAACAGTTGAAGATATAACTACAGCTGCTTTTGATTTTAACATTACAAATGGAGGTACATTACCTTTAAGCCTAAATACTAAATATGCAGCTGCAAGAACAATATAAGGTATTGCAAGGCATAAACCTGATAATGTAGTTAACATGTTAAAAAAAGCATCTATTGAATTCAAACCTATTAGTGGTACTACTATTAATACTGATAGGATTCCACATTGAACCCAAAGTGCATTAACTAGTGTTCCATCTTCACGTTTCTTAGTTAAAAATTTAGGAAAGGTGCCACTCGGAACCTCTGAGAACATAGCTCTAATTGGAGATTCTAACCAAACCACAAATGCGGCTATAGACGATACAGTTAAAATAAAAGCATATATTTGAACGAATATTTTACCATTTAAACCCCAAGTTTCTGCTAATATCTTATAAACAACATAACCTGCATCCTTAACACCAGCTTTGGTTATTAATTCAGGTGATGCAACTAAGCATATTGCAAGTGATCCTAGTACATATGCTCCAGCTATAAATGTAGTTGCTATAAGAACAGCCTTTGGGAAAACTTTTTTAGGATTTGCAACATCTTTAATATAAGTTCCTGCCACCTCAGCCCCTGCAACAGCGAGAATCAGCCATGAGAAAGTCGAAAAATAGTCAGCATCAAACTTGGGAATAAGTGTTGTTTTTGTGAAAGTTGTAGCTGATGGTTGTTTACCAACTAATACTCCAACAACCGCAAATAATATAAATATAACTGTAACTGCTAAAGTTAGTTTTCCACCTAAATCACTGATTTTCGAGAATCTTTTAACTCCAGTTGTAGCTATATAAGTTAATACTACTGCTAGTCCCAATCCTATCCAAGGTAACAAATATGCATTGGCATCGTTAAATCTATTTTCACCAAAAAGAGTCCATGATACCATGACTGGTATTCTGGCAAAAACCATTTGCAAATAGAATAAATTAGCAACAAAGTATGACCAAGTACCTATAAATGCCCATCTTGGACCAATTGAACATTCTATCCAGGTGTATAAACCTCCCTCTTTGTCTTTATTAGCAGAAGCTAACTCTGCTATCATTATTGATAAAGGTAGAAAGAATAATAGGGCAACTATAAGCCATGATGGAATAGCTGCCGGTCCGAGTGCCACCGCATTTGAAGCAATATTCCCAAATCCAAATGTTGGAACAAAAATTAACATTACCAAAGTCCATAATCCAAGTTTTTTTGTATTATTCATAATTTACCTCCCCATTTTTAGAGGTTAGTGCAATCACTAGCCTTGCTTTATACAATTATACCAATATTAGTTACCTATAATCAACTACTACTTTCACCTATAAATCAATTGTTTGATTTTATTGTAAAAGTGCACCTCTCTAGTCCTCGAAATACGATATTACCAGCCATAATCCACCTCGGCCTTAGCCCTATAAATCACAATGTAATTCTTTACATTAAATAACTTTTATGTTATATTTACTTTAGTTTAACATGTTCATTAATGGTACATAGATACCCTACATATATATAAATAAGAAAAACCAATTAAATCAAATGTGGGAGGTATTCCTAATCTTTTTCCTAGAAGACAAATTTAATTTTAAGGGGTGATATCGTGATTAATAATAATAATAATAATAATAATAGGTCTATCGGAGTTATTGACTCAGGAATAGGAGGTTTATCAGTTGTTAAAGAACTTCAACTTCTCCTTCCTTACGAGAATATAATATATTTTGGAGATAATAAAAATGTACCATACGGGAACAAAACAGTAGGCGAGATTACGAGTTTAACAAAACGTATGATTGATTTTCTAATTAGTAAAGACGTAAAGGTGATAGCAATTGCCTGCAATACAATATCCAGTATAATAGAACTCTTTAGTATGGATTATGACATTAAGATAATTGGTATTATTAATCCTGTTATTGATACTATAAGCAAAAGTACAGACAAAGATGCTGTTGGTTTAATCGCTACATGTTTTACAGTAAATACTCATTGTTATAATAAAGCTCTATTAAAAGTTAATAGTAAAATAAATATTATATCAGAGGGAAGTGCAGAACTAGCAGAGATCATTGATAGTTCTGATTATAAATCTGAGGACGTAAAGTTCGTAGTAAAAAATCATATTGCGTCTATTCTTACTGAAGAAAATGTTGATACTATTATTTTAGGATGCACCCATTACCCACTAATAATGGATATATTTAAGGAATGTTATCCCAATATAAACTTTATAAATCCTGCTCTGCAACAATGTGCTGAGTTAAATCAATATTTACTAGAAAATAATATTATTAATAATGATAAGACTAACGGTTCATTTGAGATTTATACAACAGGCGATATTAAAAAGTATGAAAAAGGTGTGGATTTATTATCACTAAAAAAGCCTGACAATATCATAAGATATATTGAAGAAAATTAATTATATAATAGAAAATATAAGGCATGAAATATTTCATGCCTTATATATTTTTTGAAATTGCATCTTGAGGACGTTTGCCCTCTAGCCCTAAATAATAGTGTCTAATAGGTTTCAAATTATCATCTAGTTCATATACAAGTGGAATTCCCGTAGGTATATTCAAACTTACAATGTTATCACTTGATATATTATCCAAATATTTAACTAATGCTCGTAAAGTATTTCCATGTGCAGAAATTATAACCTTCTTGCCTTCTTTAATTTTGGGTACTATTTCTTGAACCCATTCATCCATCACCCTCTTTACGGTATCCTCTAAACTTTCAGTTGTAGGGATCTCTCCTTCTTTTAATTCTTTATATTTTAACTCCATGCCAGGATATCTCTCATCAGTTTTCGAAAGTTCTGGTGGTCTTACATTTACATATCTCCTCCATTTATGGACTTGTTCATCTCCATATTTTTCTGCAGTATCCTTCTTATTTAAACCTTGTAATGCGCCATAATGTCTTTCATTAAGCTTCCATGACTTATATACAGGAATCCACATCAAATCCATCTCATGTAAGGCAATCCAAAGTGTTCTAATTGCTCTTTTTAATACAGAAGTATATGCCAAATCAAAGATGTACCCATTTTCCTTAAGTATTTGCCCAGCTTTTCTTGCCTCAATTAGGCCATCCTCTGATAAATCTACATCTGTCCAACCGGTAAATCTGTTTTCCTTGTTCCAAACGCTTTCACCATGTCTTATTAATACAAGCTTAATCAACTTAATCACTCCCTTTATCATGTTAATCTTACTATTATTTATTTTCAGATTATTATAATACATCTCCATTAACAAATATAGAAAATAAAACAGGCAAGTTCCTTAGGATTTTGCCTGTCTTTAATGTACCTTATAAAAAATTTGAAATTTTGTAACTTCCATCACTGTTATCTTCGCTCTCATCCTTCTTTGCTCTCACCTTACTCACATTTTCTAATGACTCAATATCAGAGTGTTTTTTAAGAAGTCGATCTTTTATACTATGACTTTCTGCTATATTATTTAGCACCTCTATCGCATTAGCTTTTTGGATTTTATCACGATCTTCATTATAAGATATATTACTATTGTGTGACATAAAAATCCCTCCTCTTTTTTTAAAATTTCATACTCTTATTTTAGGCTTTTTACCTTATTGTAATACTATGAAATTCTTGGAATTTATCTTCTTACTAAAACAGTGTTCCATAATGTAAGTATTCTATTAACCGATATTTTCTGTTCCATCATAAAATATATGTCTCATAAAAATCACTATTATAAAATACGTACTATAATCTGCAATTGCCCCAAGTGATTGATACCCCAAAATTATACATAATATAGGTAATGCAGATAGAATCGTTCTGGTGAAGTTTCCATTTCTATACTTGTGTTTTTGAGAATAATACAGCATTACACACCATATTATAAAAATAATAAAGCCTACTATACCCCAAGCTATTAAAAGTTCTAAAATTACATTATGTGTTCCATGCGAAAGACCTAACCTTGTATAATAGTGTGGTAATCCAATACCTCGAAATAATATATTATGATCACCTTTTAATACTGATACGTATAAATCAAATAAAATGTTTCTGTTGCTAGTAAGTTGACCTACATCATTAGTAGTAAATCTTTCAATAATAGTATTAAATATTACCAAAATATTTTTTATAAAGAACAGACCAAAAGATCCAATAATAGTCAATGCACCAATTAAAAAATGCATTAAAACTGTATTTCCTTTGAAAAAATCAGAAATTGCTTTCAAAAGAATTATTGCTAACCCAAAAATTAATATTAAAAGAAATGTCCTCGAGATACTCATTGAACCAAATACAATCATAAAAATGATTGCGATGTAATAAAACTTATTAGTTTTATCTTTTTCCTTATTTAAACTATAGATATATATTAAAGCAAAGGCACAAAGCAAAGTATTCAATGCAAAGTAATTAGGATCCCCCTCAGCACCTTCAAATCTTAATGATGATCCATTTTCTAATAGTGCAAGTTTGTTAACATACACACTACTATATTTACTCATTACTATTCCATAAATTGAAGAAACAAATAGCCCAATGGTAAATCCCCATATACTTAACTTATGTGAATAGTTAAATTTAAAATCTGCACCCCATAATGTTGCATATAATAAAATAATCATCATTCTTATAGATATTAACTTATCCCCAAGTTCATAAAGGTTAAAATGCATAAATTCATACATAATAAGTACTAATGTTATATATATTGTTCCAGTACTAATTTTCATTTTACTAAACCGTGATAAAATGTGCTTACAAAACGCAATTAATATTATAACAGTTCCGAAAGAATACATATCTTCATTTAATTTAAGTATAGATAATATTGGTATTAAAAAACTTATAAAATATACATTATTCTCTGAACTGTTAATAAGTGCAATTAAAATAGATAAGTAAAAAGCAAAATACATAATATTAAATTTTTGAGTTAATCCATTGATAACAGCACATATCGTTATAATTAAACATGAAACTAATAAATATTTAGGAATCAACTTTCTATTTTTTTGAGTATTATTCAACAATTTCTGTTCTCCTTACATAAAATAATTATATCTCATATTCCTGTAATAATACTTCTGCATTCTTTTTTATGCTATATCCTTTATTTATGAAAGTATCTCTAATATAGTCATGATCATATTTCTCATATTTCACATTTAAAATTGATTGTAACCATTCTCGTTTACTACTCAAAGAAATATACTTTATCATTTTCAAGCCCAAATCTACTTCAGTTGTTATGTTTTCGGACAATAATATTGGAATGCCTGCAGCCTGTGCCTCAATTACAGTTACAGGCATTGCTTCCGAAAATGATGGTAATAAGAGCAAATCAAAAAAATTCATTAATTCAGGCATATCCTCACGCATACCAACAAACCGCACATTTCTCAAGATTCCTTCTTTTTCAAAACTCAACTTTATAAAATCACGTAGCTCGCCATCACCAACTAAAATAAGATAAGCATTGGGATTAATTAAGAGCAACCCCTTCATCAGTTCCACAAAAAAAATATGATTTTTAAGAGGTATAAATCTACCTATATGTCCTATTATTAATGAATCATGAGGTATGCAAAATTCTTCATATAACTTTTTAACATTATCCATATCAACTGATTGAAATTCTTCCACATCTATTGCATTATTTAGTACAAAAAATTCATTTTTGCCATATAAAAAATCACCAGCTTCTTTACCACAAGCCATTAATTTAGTTGCATTAGCTAAAATCATTTTACGTATTAAAGGAAGCATCAACATATACTTTTTTGATTCGATTGTAGTTTGGTGAGAGTGACATACTCTAACTTTAACTCCAGCTAAACGCGCAACTAATAAATCAATACCCGCCTGATAACTTATTTGTGCATGTACTGCTGTATATGGCCCATTATTTTTAATAATTTTATATAATGCTTTTGCATATAATAATATATTCTTAGGACCATATGTTAAATAAAATACTCGTCCCCCCATATCTAATATTTGCTTATGAAAGTCCTGTGGGGTTCCTCGCGTTACAAAATCAAATTGCACTTTACTTCTGTCTATATTTTTATAATAGTTCATTAACATGGATTCTAATCCACCGAATGCACTATATGATCCCATTATTTGCAAAATACGTTTTGGATTATTCTTGATCACCATTATTTATCGGCCTCACCTCTTATTATTTTTTAATCATGTTCCTAAGCCTCCAATAGTTTTTTTCACCAACTAATGGTATGAAAAAGTACTTTTTAAAGTAGAATATGACCCGTTTTCTAGGAGAAAACCAAGACCCAACAAAATGATGTATTGTGTAAGTATTTTGAGTTAAATTTATTCCTCCATATATGCTTTTGGGGCAGAAATAGTCATTTGGGTAAATATGAATACCTCCATTTAAAACTTGATATGTGTTATCAAGTTTTAAACCTAATTGTTTAGATAACTCTGTTATTATTTCTGTATTAGGCCTATTATTATAGCTACCATCATCATTTATAAAAAATTTATCTTCATAATAATCTAATAGAACTTTTACCCAAGGATGATTTTTCTCAGAAGCCATTATACCCGTAGGTATAAAATTAATATTTTCAAACCCTGAGAAAGCTGTCTTAGTAAGAAAAGGATCTAAATTTTTAATTACCTCTACATCAGTATCCATATAAATTCCACCATACTTATATAATACATAAAGTCTTAAAAAATCAGATACAAATGCAAATTTATGCGAATCATAAGCTTGTTTCACAAATGGATTTATTGAAATATCAAAATTGTCCTCATTCCATAAAATTAATTTATAATCGGGCAAATTTTTTTTCCAACTTTCAATACACTTCTTTGTAAGTTTTGGCATCCTTTTTCTACCAAACCAACAATAATGAATTACTTTCGGTATCCGCTCTCGTTCCATAAAACACCTCATTTAGTTTTATCAATTCCTAAGAAATTTTTTATATGCAACTCCACGCAACCTTGAAGGCATTAATCGTATAATGATATGCGGTAATATATTAAAATACATTTCACTAACTCTCGTAAACCCAATGTTCTTTATTCTTTTCTGAAATATATATTCATTTTTCAAATAGCGAAATCCCCCTCTTCGACCATACATATCATTTCCAGTCCTAGCAAAAACAAGATAATCATCTATATTGCAAGTTTTAGCACCTTTCATTAACATCTGAGTCCATAAATAATAATCTTCAAAATCAAAACAAGTTTGATAATTACCAGATGCTAATACTTTAGATTTTCTATACATAACGGTCATATGATTAAAAGGATTCCTCTTCTTAGCAAATTTAACTATTTCATTATGTGATAAAGGCACTTTTCGTGTTGCAATTACATTCGCTTCATTTCCAATGAACTCTTTAATATGTGATCCAATTAGATCAATTTCAGGGTTATCTAGTAAGACCCTGAGTTGTTTTTCAAATCTAAAACTAGTTGCTATATCATCGCTATCCATCCTAGCAACTATATCATGCGAACAAGCCTGAATCCCTATTGCAAGTGCAACTCCCAACCCCTTATTTTCAGATAATTCTATTATTTTAACCTTCCCACTAAAAGTTCTTTTAAAATATTCAATAACAGTATTTAATTGTTCGGCCAAAGGACCATCTTTTACAATAACCACTTCTTCTGGTAGAATCGTTTGATTTAAAATACTTTCAAGGCTTTCTTTTAAAAATTCTGGTCTTTCTTTATAGTATACAGACATCAATATAGAAAAAGATCTTGTCACTGTTAACACCTCAATTATTTTAAAATATTAGAGAAAATTTATCTCACCAACCTTTATAAATTAAATTACTTATTGTTTTTATAATTAACCTTTTTATAGTATTGAACCGTCTCCCTAAGCCCATCCTCTAACTTAAACCTACCCTTCCATCCTAACTTCTTTCTCGCTTTCTCATTATCCAAATAGCTATGCTCTATATCCCCTTTTCTTACATCCTTATATATAGCCTCCACATTACTGCCTGCTATATCTCTCATTAGCATAAACAATTCATTAACAGTAGTTGCTTTATTGCTACTTATATTCATAATTTCATTATCACCTTTATATAATGCAAGTATATTGGCTTCTGCTATATCCTTAACATAAATGAAATCTCTTGTCTGCTCACCATTTCCAAAAATAAAAGGGATTTGATTATTTAATAATTTATCTACAAATATTGAAACCACACCGCCTTCTCCAGTCGGATCTTGCCTCTCGCCATAGACATTTGCATATCTAAATATACTATACGTAAATCCATATAGCCGTGCATAGGCTTTTATATAATACTCTGGTGTGTGTTTCGAAATTCCATAAAAAGATATTGGATTTATCTCATGATTCTCTTCTACTGGAAGATACCTTGGCTCTCCATATACTGAAGCAGATGAAGGATAAATTATTTTTCTTACTCCAAATTCTCTGCAGCATTCTAAAATATTTATAGTTCCAATTATATTAACTTCAGCATCAAATACTGGTTTTTCAATAGAAATTTGTATATCTATTTGGGCTGCATGGTGTATTACTACTTCTGGCTTTTCAACTTTAAAAACTATCTTCAATTTTTCCATTTCTGTTATATCGCATTTATAAAATGTTGCTTTATCATTTATATTGTCCTCTTTACCATTAAATAAATTATCTACTATGCACACATGGTGCTTTAATTCGATTAATTTATCTACTACGTGAGATGCTATAAACCCTGCACCGCCAGTAACTAAAATTCTCATTACTATGCCCCTTTTCATTAAATTATCTTGCCCCATGCCCCGTAAATACTACTAATACAGTTTTTAATATTATCTTTAGATCTTCCCAAAAACTTCTTACTTCAATATACCTTAAATCCCAATTCAGCTTCTCGCTCGGAGTCAACTCATATCCTCCATTAACCTGCGCAAGTCCTGTAAGTCCAGGTTTAACTTGCAATCTAGTTGTGAATTCTGAAATAGTCTTTTCAAATTCATAAGTAAATATAGCTCTTTCTGGTCTAGGCCCTACTATAGCCATATCCCCTTTTAATATATTATAAAGTTGAGGTAATTCATCTATTCTTGTCTTTCTTATAAAATTACCTACAGTAGTTACTCTTACATCATTTTTTTCTGCCCATTGTGGTCCATTTTTTTCAGCATCACAGCTCATAGATCTTATCTTATATAGTGTGAATAACTTTCTGTTTTTCCCCAATCTTTCTTGTGAATAAATAGGATTCCCAGCTGATTCTAAAACAACAAAAAAACAGGTAATAACTATTACAGGTATGGCCACTATAGCCGCAATGATACATAGAATAATATCTGAGAGTCTTTTAAATCCCTCATAAATCACTTTATTTTTTAATTCTTTCATTTATATTCACCCATCTTTTCAATCCCGCTATATTATATGTTGGTGTTATATGATAGGTGTAATAATTCCATATTTTAAGAGAACTTTCGAAAAAAAGAGATAACCTAAAAAATCCCGTAGAAATTAATCTACGGGCAGACTTAACAAATATTGTGAGCTTGCCAACTTTGTAAAATTAGCATGCTTTGTTATCTTCTATTTTTTTCTTTGCTTCTTTTTTGTAGCTTTTACCTGCTTTTTTTTGCTTTTGTTTTTATTCATCTTGTTAATTCCTAGCATATATTGTGACTTAGACTCAACACTCTCTCTAGGAAAACATCTCCAACAACTTAGCTCTTCTATAGTATCCTTAAGAAATGAATACCCTTCCTCTTTTAACTTTGGAAAT
>DAVZGU010000022.1:0-11766 GCA_052274215.1 Clostridium sp.
ACTTCGTATCCTTTGCTACTTCTTTACTACATGATTTACATTTAACTAGTTTACTCATAATTAATAATTATCCTATAATTTATTATTACATATTTGATATATATAGTATTATAATTAATTTGCTGAAATTAATTCCAATTCCTTTAATCTCCGACAAAATATTGATATATCCTTATTAAACACAGTTTATATTGTAACGAATGTATAAATAGGTGTATCTACTTGAAACATAGTTTAAATAAACAAAATAAAGCTAGTATCATTTCAATATTATTTGTCTGACATTTAATATATAATCTAGTATTTGATTTTATTTGAATATTACACTTATACAATATTTTTACAAATAAGGACAATTTATTTAAAGCTTTTTTATCATATTACACTAAAAAAAAGAAAAAAACAAGATATAAATTAAATTTTTAAAATATTGTGTCAATTACATTATGTAACATTCAAAACACTCAAAATCCACATTAATGGCATATTTTGCCCCTAATATACCTTTTGGCGGGATAGGCAAAACTACCCCAAAAGGATTAGTATGTAGTATTAAACTCATACAATCATATTTATAGTTATCTAGTTAAGCCTATCTCAATATGAGTTGCGCGAAATAGGTCTCTCTCGAAACTCGTATTGAGAATAGCCCCATAATGGGGCTATCGTTATATAGGCTTGTTCCTAATAATGGTTATAAATTAATAAATAAACTATTGCTTAAAAATACATCAATATAATTATAGACAGAATTATACGTTCACTGTTTTATATCTATTTTGAAGAAATAAATGTATAATTATTATAATATATTATGTTGAAATGCTGTTTTCTTTGCATTTAATATCTAAAAAGTGGACTTATTAAAAATTATAGTAAGCTTAAAAATCATGTTAATAACTTAGATGATATATAAAAATAATTTAATTAAACGGGGGTACGACATCTATGACTATAAGTTCAATAACTAATCAGGATATATTTAAGGTGCTAGATGAAGGTACTCATAAAACATTTTATGGCTGTAACCAAGAATGGTACACTACAGAATGGAAACGTCGCTCCGGATGTGCTCCTTCTGCAGCTAGTAATATTATTTTTTATTTATACCATACTAGGTCCATTTCGGGGCTAGAGCAAAATGTCACCAGTAAGGAGAATTGTCTATCATTAATGAAAGAGGTTTGGGAATATGTTCTACCAACAAAAGAAGGGATAACTTCAACTAAAATGTTTTATGAAGACGTACTTTCCTACACGAAATCAAAAGGATTGAATGTAGAATATGACTTTTTAGATTTGCCTAACCGAAACTGTAGTCGTCCTAAATTATCAGAAGTATTAGAATTTTTAAAAGGAGCGCTAATAAGTGATGCTCCTATTGCATTTCTCAACCTGAGTAGTGGTAAGGTTAAAAATCTACAACGTTGGCATTGGGTTACTATAATTTCACTTGAATGCACTGATGATGATAAAAGTGCCTCTATAAAAATTTTAGATGAAGGATTAATAAAAAAAATTAATTTTACATTGTGGTACAATACTACAACACTTGGAGGCGGATTTGTATATTTTATGTCTTCCAATGTTTAATAAGAAAATCTTGTTCAATAAATAATACATTGTAATCTTATAGAAATTTTAGTAGTAGACTATGCCAATGGAAACAATAAAAATCCACTCTATTTATGAGCGGATTTTTTTATAATATCAATCTTACTTTATATTAGCAACATAGTCTTTAACGTAATCCTCAACATGATAAATAATATCTTTAATTTTATCATTATAAAGTCTGTAGTGCATTTCTATACCTACTTTTTCACTTTTTACTAATCCCGCATCCTTTAAAATCCTTAAATGTTGTGATAAATTTGCCTGACTATATACAAACTCCTCATTAATTTTACATACACATTTAGGTCCATCACATAAAAATTTCAATATTTTAAACCTCACAGGGTTTCCAATTCCTTTAAAAACTTTTACTATTAAGTCATCTTGATTCAAATCTCTTCCTCCCCTATTTGTTACTATCGTTTATATTGATCTATAGTGGAATTATTGCTATTAATTATATACTTATATACTAATAACAGTATATATTATTAGTATATAAATTTCAATATTGACTAATAGACATTAAGGTAGTAGTATAATATTATAACCATATAATTATTTAATTAAATTACCATGGTAGTTCAAATATAATATTAACAATCAGAATGGAAATACTTGGTGTTAATATTTTAGAAATAACCTTTCAATTACCTTGAAAACAAAAGCTAATATGATTTATTTACACCCAAATTTAAGTGATGCAATATGGGATACTTGCGCAAATGCTGTAGGAAGATCCCTTCATAAAACATAAAAAACAAGGAGGATTTTATTATGGAAGAAAGAGTATTACCAGGTTTTATAATGTGTGTATGCACAGGGAAATGTCCAGGGTTTAAAGCAATGGATATTTGGGATTTTATAAATCAAGTTAGAATAGAACTACCTGTAGAGTATGGGTTTATTCACCCTCAGCTTTGCGAGGAAGACGGTGATAGATTTCTTGCAGACTTTTTAAAAGCCCACAGAAAATTAATCATAGGTGCTTGCGCACCAAATATGCAAAGAAAAATGTTTAAACAAGCCTTTAAAGATGCTGGTCTTGATATAGAAAAAGACGCTGTTATGCTCGATGTAAGAGATATGACCAATGAGAAGGCTTTTGACGTAGTTAAAAATGCATTAAAAGAATTAGGACTCGAGGAGGAGGAATAATCATGAGCGAATCAACCTTTATGGGAGTTCCGAGAGATAAAATAGATTGGAGCCCTAGAATAGATTATGATAAATGCAATTACTGTATGGAATGTGTGAAATTTTGCCCTCACCATGTTTATGAAGTTAACGAAAGTGACGATAAAAAACTTATTGTAAAAAATCCAGATAACTGTGTCGTGTTTTGCCGTGCCTGTGGAAAAACCTGCGGCGTCGATGCCCTAACGTTTCCAATTAAAAATGAAACTACAAAGATTATAAAAAAAATAAGAAAGGATATGAAGGAAAATGAGTAAATCTTACGCCATTCTTCCCTGCAATGGTCTTGATAAATGTGCTGGATGTATTGCAAAAGAAGTAGCTATAAAGCTTATCGAAAATACAGATAGTGAAATAATTTGTCCAGTTTTATATAGAGTAGCTGATGCAAGATATAGTAAAATAGCTTTAAGTAAGCCATTACTTGTAATTGATGGCTGTGCCACACGATGTGCTAGTAAACTTGCTTCTGAGAAAGGGCTGAAAATAGCTGAAAAAATTAATATTAGTGATGAATCAAAATTAAATAATATCACAATTACTAATAGTTTAAGGCTTGGAGAAAACGAGTTAAAACTAGTTGAAACTATAACTGAAAAACTCACAAAAGTAGAAGATAAAACAGAAAGTAAAAGTTCTTTTGCTTTTCCACAAGTTATTAAATATGAAGTTTATAAAAAGGATAAATTTTCTTTCAAAGTTCCAAAGGAAGGTTTTTATTTCAATGAGAATGACTGCTGGATTTATGTGATTGGTAATAAAGCAAGGATAGGTGTTACAGATTATGTTCAACACAGTTTATCCGATATAATTTTCTTTGATTCACCAAAAGTTGGAAGTGAACTAGAACAATTTGACGAAGCAGGTTCTATAGAATCTGGTAAAGCTGTATTTGAAATTGTATGTCCTGTAAGTGGTACCATAACTGCTATAAATGAAAATCTCATAGAATCACCTGAACTTATTAATGAAAACCCATATGAAAAAGGATGGATAGCAGAATTAGAATTATCAGATTTTGAAAGTGATAAAGATTTTCTTTGTGATTTTTCTGATTATTTTGAAATTTTAAAAAGAAAGGTGGATGAATTTCATGTCTAAAGTAAAAGTTATTTCCTGTAGTGGTGTTGGTAAAGTATTTGGTCTTATGGCAAGAGAGGCAGCTTTGGAGATTACAAATAAATTAAGACCTAATGAAACTGAAACTGTTTGTCTTGCTCATGTAGTGACTGGAGATACAGATATTAAAGAAAAAATAGAAGGATGCTCTTGCATAACTATTGATGGATGTCCACAACTTTGTGCTGCTAAAAATATTGAACTTGCAGGTGGCATAGTAAAAGCAAAATATAGAACTATTGATGAAATGAGAACTCACAGAGGGGTAGATGCAGGTACTGCTACAATACTCACTGATGATGGTTGGAAAATAGTAGACGAGTTATGTACAAAAATATGTTCTAATGTTGATAAAATATTAAAGGAGGAAAAATAGCATGACTGAATTAAAAATTGGCGTATTGTCTTGCAGTGGTGAGGAATGCCTTGGTGGTACTATTGCGAGACTTGCCACAAGAAAAATGTTAGAAGAACTTCGCTCTGATAAAACAGTAACCCTTTGCCTTCCATTATATCTTGCAGGCGGTGAAGAAGAAAGATCTTTTGCTAAAACTTATCCTGTAATTACAGTAGATGGATGTAGTAAATGTTGCGCTAAAAGAGCTACAGAAAAGTATAGTGGAAAAGTAAGTGATACCGTGGTTATTTCAGAAATATTAGGAGAAGAAACTGCTTTAAGTAAAATTGTTTCTTCTAGAGATTTAAAAGAAGAGCACTACAAAATGGTTAATAAAGTTGCAGATGAAATATGCAAGAAATTTGATGTTATATTAACGCAAAAGGGTTAGCTTTATTAATGAATTTATAATAAATAGGAGGTCTAAAGATGATTTGGAGATTAAAATTCATGGATGCAGATGGAGAATTTCAATTTAAAGATTTTGAGACAAAACAGCAAATGGATGTTTTTATCGAAAAAAATAACTTAAAAGATAGCTGGCATCAATCAGAGCAACAATCTATGATTGCTTCAACAAATGAAAGTGATTTCAATAAAGGAAGTAATGTTCTTTAGATTTTACAATGTGAAAATTCATTATTAAATATTATAGAAATAACTTAATAAAATCTTTATTATTTATATTTGAAATAGAAATATTAACACTTTTTAAAATTTCAAATCTATTATTTAAAAACAATTTTTCTAGTTTTCTCTCTAACTTTTATATTTTAAATAGCTATTCTTTCATTCATGTCAAACTTGTTTGTGGGCACATGTGGGGAGATTAATGATTTAACAGATGTACAGTATGATGTGATATCTTACCTTTTGCATGTATTTCAGATTCTATGAAAATATTAGATATAGCCCCAATGTGAAAGTAACGCAATTACATTTGTGTTACTTTCACATTGAGGCAGATTTAAAAAAGATAAACAATTTTTTCATTTATACTAATTTTAAAAAGTTTTAAATATTGGAAGCTCGTCTTTTAAATATTACTGAATCAGTATCCAATTTAGATATCGTTCCTTCACCTACTTGTGGGGGATAATTGAAACATACGAGTTCCCAACCTTCAGTGCCATAATTATTGAGTTCCTGTTGTAATTTTTCTGTTTCATTAAATTTCGAAAAACTTCCAACTTTGATAATCTTATATTCCCATTTCATTTAATAAAGCACACTCCTTCACAATTTAATTCATATATCAATACACCAACTAATATGATTGCATTTGATTATAATCATACATTAAAAAAAATACTACCTTAGCTATTAATCCAAGATAGTATTTGATTCATTTAATATTCTATAATTTCTTGTTTTAAATAAAAATACATGAAATTATTAATTAATCCCTTTTTCATAACCAAAATATCTTTTTCCCATTGCATGCGCAACATGTACGAGTCCTATCATTACAGGTACTTCGACCAGTGGACCAATTACAGCTGCAAATGCCTCTTGTGAGTTTATGCCAAAAACTGCAACAGACACTGCTATAGCAAGTTCGAAGTTATTACTTGCTGCAGTAAAGGCTAAACTTACAGTCTTATGATAGTCAAAACCGGCTTTATAACTCATATAAAATGAAGATGAGAACATTATTACAAAATATAAGAATAAAGGTATTGCTACTCTAACTACATCCATTGGTAGTTGTATAATATATTTACCTTTAAAGGTGAACATAACTACAATAGTAAATAATAATGCTATGAGTGCTAGTGGACTTATCTTAGGTATAAACTTCTTAGTATACCAATCTGTTCCCATTTTAGGCTCCAGTAATAATCTAGTAAGCATACCCCCAAAGAAAGGAATGCCCAGATATATTGCTACAGATAATGCAATTGCGCCCATTGATATATGAATTGACATGCCAGTAAGCCCTATTAGCTTTGGTAAAACAGTTATGAAAATATATGCAAAAACTGAATAAAATAATACCTGGAATACTGAATTTAACGCTACTATTGCTGCTGCATATTCAGTGTCTCCATCGGCGAGACTATTCCATAAAATAACCATTGCTATACATCTTGCAAGGCCTATAAGTATTACTCCAACCATTAACGATGGTGAATTTCTTAAAAATATAACTGCTAAAAAAAACATTAAAAATGGTCCTATAATCCAATTTTGTACTAAAGATAATGTTAAAACTTTAGGATCATGAAAAACATTTCCTAGTTTCTTATAATTAACCTTAGCAAGTGGTGGATACATCATTACTATTAATCCGATGGCTATTGGTATAGAGGTAGTTCCTATCGACATGCTTGATAGCCACTGTGAAAAGCCCGGGAAGAAATATCCCAGTCCTATTCCAACTGCCATTGCCGTAAAAATCCATACTGTTAAAAACCTATCAAGAAAAGACAATTTAATTTTTGACATTTAAATACCCCCTTGTACAATGTTATTTTTTAACTATAAAATGCGTTATAACTTATTGGCTTTACTATTACCAATCTCCCTTGTACCCTTTTGTAATGAAAGTCTATCTAATTTTTTAGCAGTCAAATTGATAAATAATTCTATCCTATTTGAAATTTCATTTCTTGTCTTTTTAAATGTTTTTAATTTGTTTTCCTCATTACCAACAAACACATCAGGATCATCCATTCCCCAATGTGCTGTAATAGGATTGCCAGGAAAAATAGGGCACTCTTCTTTCATCTTATCGCATAATGTTATTACAAAATCAAAGTCTTCATGTATATATTTTTCAATATTTTCAGGTTTTGTATCACTTATATCAACACCAACTTCATTCATTACCTTTATAGTATAAGGATTTATTATTTCTAATGGTCTTGATCCAGCGCTATATGCTATAAACCTATCACCAGCCTTTGAATTTAATATAGCCTTGGCCATTTGGCTTCTTGATGCATTTCTAATACATAAAACAATACTTTTTTCATTCACACCCACTCCTCATTTATAAAAATAATCTATAAATCATATCTATATCTCATTGATTTTTATCCGATGTGCTAAGTCTTTAATTTTTTCTTCAATAATTCTAGCTGTTTTTATGAATTCGTCATCACTTTTTCCTGAGGGGTCATCTAGTCCCCAATCTTCTGTATGTTTTGATGGTAAAAAAGGACAAACCACATTGCATCCCATTTTTATAACTATATCTACCTTAGGAATGTCATTTAAAAGCTTAGATTTATGTGTTTTATTCATATCTACATTATATAAAGTTTTTATTATTCTCACTGCATCCTGATTAATTGTATCTCTAAGCTCAGTACCAGCTGAATATGATTCAAATACATCTGCTGCAAATAATATTCCTAATGCCTCGGCCATTTGAGATCTACAAGAATTGTGTACACATATAAATGCTACTTTTTTCAATTAACTCACCCCCCAATATTATTTATTTTATATGTTTTATAGATCTAATAACTTTTCCCCTTTTACTTCTTCAGCTTTCCACTGCACAACTGCAAAATTACCTTTAGAAATTTCATTAACTTTATTAATCCAAACTACTTCATTACTTGCTTTAGCCCTAAAAATTTTATTTGTGGTATTCGTAGCATATAGAGATGAATTAATAACCCACCATTTACTATTGATGCCAGCACGTTTCAAATCTTTTTCAAGTCTCATTGCTTCGTAAACAGGTGTTGTTTCAGCTAATGTTACAATTATTACTTCTGTTTCATCCGCATTTTTAAGCGTAGGTAACAGCTTTTTAACTGCCTCTGGTATGTCTCCTTGCGAATGCTTAATTTCTTGATTATAGCTTTGTGTAGATTCGAGTAGTAGAAGTGTATGCCCTGTGGGAGCCGTATCGATAACAACTATTTCATTTTCAGATCTTTCCACTATTTCCGCAAAAGCTCTAAACACAGCAATCTCTTGGGTACAAGGACTTCTAAGATCTTCTTTTACATATTCAAGGTCTGCCTCGTTCATAGTTTCTCTGGCTTTGCTTAAAACATCTTCTTTATATTTTTCTAGCTCTTTTTTTTCGTCAATATTACTTAATGTAATACCAAAGCTTTCATCTAGAACAGAATTCAAATGACCTGCAGGATCTGTGGTTGTAAGATGAACTTTCTTTCCTTTTTTTGCAAGACCTAATGCAATTGCTGCAGCAATAGTGGTCTTTCCGACGCCACCTTTACCCATTGTAAAGATAACCTTTTTATTCGAATTATATATATCATCTACAACAGCTTTTAATTTTGGAATTTTCTTAATATTTAAATTTTCTTCAGTGTACTTTATATTATCTGTGGTTAATAAAGCTCTTAGGTTTTCAAGTCCAGTCACATTATATGGCCTTAGAGGAATTTCATAGGTATCCATATTTTTTAGACCTTGTGGAATATCCTTTAGTGACTTTTGTTGCTTATTGAATATATCAGTTGATAAGCTATCATCAAATTCCTTAAGAACTCCATTAATAATAAGAACTTGATTTTTAACACCGATATCTTGTAACTCTTTTGATGCTCTTTCTATTTCCTTTAAAGGTGCCACTTCTGGTCTTGTAACAAGAATTAAAGTTGTCATATCCTTATCTGATAAGGTTTTTACTGCATTCTTATAAACTTCCCTTTTATCTTCGAGGCCTGCCAACTGACCGAGACACGAAGCTCCATGAGTACTTTCATCCATAAAATTACTCCAAGCAGATGGAAGTTGAATCATTCTGAGTGTATGCCCCGTCGGAGCTGTATCAAAAATTATATAATCAAACTCCTTTTGAGCCTTTTTATCAGTAATAAAGTTTGAAAACTCATTAAATGCAGCAATTTCAACAGTACAAGACCCTGAAAGTTGTTCTTCCATATTTTTGATAACTACATCAGGAAGCTTTCCCCTATAAGGAGCTACAACACTTTCTTTATACTCGCTAGCTGCTTGTTCCGGTTCAAAGTTAGCTACAACTAGATTAGGTACGCCTTCTATTTGAATACCTTTGTTAGTCAGGTCTGTATTAAATACATCTTGTAAATTAGATGCAGGATCTGTACTTATAAGCATAATTTTCTTTCCTTGATCTGCTAAAGTAATAGCAGTAGCACAAGCAGCAGATGTCTTACCAACACCACCTTTACCTGTGAAAAATAAGTACTTAGTTAGTTTTATTTCATTTGGATTAAAACTCTTTACCATTAACAGCAACCTCCCTTACATCCACATCCCTTATCTTTATTTTGTATCTTAGTAATATGAAATTTAGTTTTAAGGTACTCTTGTGAAATTTCTAAAAGTTTTGAAAATTCTGCATTTGTAGGATATTGTTTAGTTTTAACAACTTTTCCGTCTAAAATAGTTACTGGTAAAATATCTATCCCATCGCTAATGAGAAGTTGATTAATTATTTTATTGTCGACAAAAGCTTGAGGGTCAGTTGTTAAATTATTTCTTTCCACATCTATATCTTTATCCTTTAATCTATTAATAACAGTTGATACTCTTAGTAAATCTGGATTCACAGCAGGTCCGCATACACCAGTTGAGCAACACATTGCAGGTTCAAAAATAATCATTTTCTTCATAATAATCACTCCTTAATATTTTTATATTTTATATTATTTACATTTCATCTTATCTTTATCTTTACAGATACAGTCATCTGTATCTGTTATAAGATTCATAAGAAATATTATTAACTTATTGCAATTAGCGATATTTAATGAATAGTAACTCCATAGCCCATCTTTTCTGCATTTAACAATTTCACATTCCATTAATACCTTCATATGATGCGAAAGTGTAGGTTGAGTAAATTCAAAGTGCTCTAATAAATCACAAGCACACTTTTCTCCACATGATAGTATATCCATAATTTGTAATCTGCTGGGATCGGACAATGCTTTTATTAATTTAGCATTTTTTTCATAACTTAGTTTCATGTAATTAATCACCTCTTATATAGACATTCATCTATTTAAAATATATACTAATATCTATATCAAGTCAATAGTATTACTACTATCTACTATTACATTAATAATTATATTTATCGCTTTCTATATATAATCATATATATGTATATTTTTATTTATTGTTATATATATATAGAAATTATACTTAAGGAATATAAAGCTTTTTATACTCCTCTAAATTACACTTATTAAATTAAATGATAAGATATAGTTTTTGTCGAATAAAGAAGAATTATTTATGTTGCAATATACAACTATTGTAATGTACAATATATATGAGGTGAATATAGTGAATAACGTAAATGGAAGTGATCTAAGAGAGGGTATAAGAGTATTAGTTAGAAATCTTGGCTTATTAGAAAGAAGTGAATCTGGTTGCTGCGGAGTAACACTAGCTCAGTGTCATGCAATAGTAGAAATTGGAAGATCAGATGAGACAAATCTAAATAATTTGACAGAGCTACTTAATTTAGATAAAAGTACTATGAGCAGAACTATTGATAACCTAGTAAATCAAAGCCTTGCACTCCGGCAAACTCGGACTGAGAACAGAAGATATATAAGCATTAAATTAACTGAAAAAGGGTATGAAATCTTCAAATCTATTGAAAAAAGTATGGAAGATTATTATAGCAATATAATCTCATTAGTTCCTGGAGATAAGAAGGATCAAGTCTTAGAGAGTCTACACATATTAACTGATATAGTTAAAACAAATAAATGTTGTGATGGAAAGGAGATCAAAAAATTATGAGTGATATAAAAATGAATGTTAAAAAATACTATGGAAGTATTGCTAGTAGAGTTAAGCAGGAGTCAGAAAGTAACTGCGGTTGCTCTACATCTTGTTGTGGTAGTGGTAATTCAGATATTTATGAATTGGGGTACTTAGAAAATTTACCTAGAGAGGCTATTAATGCATCTTTAGGATGTGCCAATCCTTTGGTATTTGGTGAGCTAAAGGATGGTGAAACTGTTTTAGATCTAGGAAGTGGTGGCGGAATTGATGTTCTTATTGCTTCAAAATATGTGGGTTCAACAGGTAAGGTATATGGACTTGATATGACTGATGAAATGCTCAGTTTAGCAAACACTAACAAACAAAAGATGGGAGTAGAAAATGTTGAATTTCTCAAAGGATATATTGAAGAAATTCCTTTAGAAAACGATGAAATTGATGTTATATTATCTAATTGTGTAATCAATCTTTGTGAAGATAAAGAAAAGGCTCTTAGTGAAGCCTATAGAGTTCTAAAACCTGGTGGGCGATTGGCTATAGCAGATATAGTTATTTTAAAAGATATCCCAGAGAAGATCAAGAAAGATGCAGCAATGTGGGTTGGATGTATTGCCGGAGCACTACCAATTGAGGAATATAAAAATATTTTATTAAAGGTCGGTTTTAAAAATATTGATATTAATCCTATTAATATTTATACCAAAGATATTATTCAAGGAATG
>DAVZGU010000023.1:0-11693 GCA_052274215.1 Clostridium sp.
ATACCTATTAATTTCATATTATCTTCTGTGGGATCCTGCGTAATTTTTCCAGCTATACCTTTTGGTGCAATATCTTGTGTTGATAACCCTTTACCATCTTCATTGTACGCACCTTCACATTGGTTAGCTGCTACTGCTCCGCCCCATAGAAATCCTTTTGGAAAGCTCTTTGCCATTTTAAATCGCTCCTTTTAAATTTTAAAGTTTATCTTACAAGTTATATCTGTTTGCTTTGTTGCTATTTACTAAATTCTATTTTGTGGATCGTTAATCTGCTTACATTAGTTTACCCCCACCTTATACATTATATATAATAATTAAATTTTTTTATACCCTCCAAATAGTATAAAAGAGCTTCGATAAAATTTTAATTTATCAAAGCCCTTTTATTTTATTGGGTATTTTTATACTATTCTACAATAATTAAGTCCTTTGTATAATGGTTTAATACCTCACAACCATCTTGCGTAACTATTACTAAATCCTCTATACGAACGCCCACGTCACCCGGAAGATAAATACCTGGTTCAATGGAGAAAATTTGTCCTGGCTGAACTTTATCAGTATTAGCAGACGAAACATCACCGAAATCATGAACTTCTATTCCTATTGAATGCCCTAATCTATGAGTAAAATATTTTCCATATCCTTTTTCCGAGATATAGTCTCTAGCTGCAGCATCAATATCACAAAATCTAACACCTGCTTTAACTTTTTCAATTCCCCTTTTATTTGCTTCTTTAACAATATTATAAACCTCTCTACTATGATCTGATACACTTTTATAGAAAACAGTTCTAGTCATATCTGAGCAGTATGAATTCATCTTACATCCGATATCAATAACTACGCTGTCCCCTTCTTTAACCATTGATTCATCCAGTTCATGATGAGGGTCAGCAGCATTTGCTCCATAACCTATAATTGGATCGAATGAATGCCCTTCTGCATCCATTTCTTCCCATATATCACCAAGCAACTTTCCCATTTTCTTTTCTGAATATTTTTTAGGGATAAGCTTTATCATTTTATCCACAGCGGTATCATTTAATTTTGAAGCTGCTCTCATTAGATCTTTTTCATCTTCGTCCTTACACATTCTTACTCTGTCAAGAATTTCAGATCCATTAACAAATGTACTGCCACCTTTAAGCTTCATTAATTTTATTAAGAAATGAGCTGGCCAATTTTTATCTATTCCCATAGGCTTATCTTTATCAATGTTTCTTGCAAGAATTTCTACTGGACTCTGAGTATCGTTAAACCATATCTTTTCTACCCCTAAATCTTCACTTATAGGGAATAACTCATTTATAAATAATTTGTTATGCCCATCTAAGTTAATATACAGTACAAGCATTCTTTCTCCAGATAAAATCCACTTCCCTGTAAGATAGAATATAGCCGCTGGATCAGAAACTATCATTTGAGGTGTTTTCTTTAGAGCCATGATCTTTAGAACCTTATTAAGTCTTTCTTGCAACATTAAAAATCCCCTCCTAAAATATTATTGACTTAGCTTTTAATTAAACTTAGCTTCTTTGTATTCATTATAATTTTTTAATGCTCTAAATGCAAACTAACTATTTTAACTTTTTTCTACTAGGAACCTTAATTTTAAAAAAGAATAAAAAAAAGGCAGTGAGCCTCTTTATTCTTTATTGAATTATGTTAGGATAATTTCAAGTCAATTTTAATTTCGCCATTTACCAAACAATAGGCTATATCTTCTTCAACCTTTATATATACATCTAAGGTTTTAAGTTCTGTAATTTTATGAGATTTTATCCATTCTTCATAAACTTTTTCTAGTATTGTTGTTTTGGAAACCTCTTTTCCCTTGTATTGAACATAGAATCCAACATTAATTTTCTTAGCTATTGTTTTCTTAGCTGTTTTTTTTGTAGCAGTAGCTGCCCTGCTAGCTTTTGATTTAACATTTTTAGCAATATCCTTCACCGCATTAATAGTCTTATCAACATTTTCTTTTGTAACATCAGAAACTATTGTTATTGCCTCTTCTGCTGTTGATCCGACAGCTTCTTTAGCCGTAGTTAAAGTATTATCTTTTATCATATCATGTACCCCCCATTTTCAAACAATTTTCATCCTTATTACTTATATTCGATATTTTCAGAAAAAATCCTTTTTTTAGGTGACTGGCAGTAAGCCATATTTGATAATTGAAACTTAATATTAATTTTGTTTTATAATTATGTACTCTATCATATCATAAATCACAATTAAATACTATTTTTTGTTATTAAATACATAATTATACTATCTTTAATCAAAGTTTTATTTTAAAGCTTTACTACAATTTTATATTCACACTTAATAAAATACGGAATATATTAAAGTACAGCTACAACTTCCTTGATTTAACGACTTTCAAATGGGAGCCCACCACCTATAGATGTTGTGTTAATAACAACGCAACTTTAGTACTTAAGTAAAGTTTAAAATTTCTTCTTAAAGTTACTAATTTAGTAACTTAGGTTGCTCTTTAAACTTTCACTTATTAAAAATAAGGAGGTTATTTATATGAGTCATAGACATAAAAATCGTTGTTGCTGTGAACCTGTTAGTTGTTGCTGTAGACCCGTTTCCAACTGTGAAAACAGATGCGGATGTGGAAGTGGATGTGGAAGTGGAAGTGGCTTTGGCTGCGGAAATGGTAGCATCTGGATAATTCTTTTACTATTAGGCTGTGGTGGTATTGGTGGCCGTGGCGGCTTTGGCGGATTCGGTGGCTTTGGCTGTTAATTAAATAAAAAAAGAAGCACTCCTAATAATATTATTATTAGAAGTGCCTCTTTTTTATTTATACATAAGTTCTAGTTCTTTTTGAACTTCATTGTTTTCTATAAATTCATCATAAGTCATTTGTTTATCCATTATTCCCTTAGGTGTAATTTCTATTATTCTAGTTGCAACTGTTGCAACTAGCTGAGAGTCATGAGATGTAAGTAACATTGTTCCAGTATAGCTAGTTAACCCATTGTTTAAAGCCGTAATAGACTCTAAGTCTAAATGATTGGTAGGCTCATCAAAAATTAATACATTAGCATTACTAAGCATCATTTTAGAAAGCATACATCTAACCTTTTCTCCACCGGACAATACGCTGGCTTTTTTAAGAGCTTCTTCTCCAGAGAAAAGCATTCTGCCTAAAAAGCCTCTAATAAAGCTTTCAGCCTTTTCATCTGAATATTGGCGAAGCCAATCAACTAAAGTACAATCTACGCCATTAAAATATTCTGCGTTATCCTTTGGTAAGTAAGCCTTAGAAGTAGTAACTCCCCACTTAACCTCACCACTATCTGGCTCCATTTCGCCCATTACTATCTTAAATAATGTAGTTTTAGCTATTTCATCTGCACCTGTAAAAGCAATCTTATCTCCCTTGCTAACTATAAAAGATACATTATCAAGAAGTATTTCTCCATCCACAGTTTTACTTAGATTTTCAACTGTCAATAAATCATTTCCAGCTTCTCTTTCTGGCTTAAATCCAACAAAAGGATATTTACGAGAAGATGGTTTTATATCATCTAAAGTCAATTTATCTAATTGCTTTTTACGAGAAGTAGCCTGTTTTGCTTTAGATGCATTAGAACTAAATCTAGCAATAAAGTTTTGTAATTCAACAATTTTTTCTTCTTTTTTCTTATTTTGATCTTTAGCCATTTGAAGAGCCAACTGACTAGATTCATACCAAAAATCATAATTTCCAACAAATAATTGAATTTTACTAAAGTCTATATCTGCAACATGAGTACATATTTTATTTAAAAAATGTCTATCATGGGAAACAACTATAACAGTACTATCAAAATTCAGTAGGAAACTTTCAAGCCAATTTTTAGATTTTACATCTAAATTGTTTGTAGGCTCATCTAGTAATAGAATGTCTGGTTTTCCAAATAGTGTTTGAGCAAGGAGTACCTTAACCTTTTCTGATCCCGTTAATTCCTTCATTGTTTTGTTTTGAAGGTCTTCAGTTATTCCAAGTCCCATCAATAGAGTTGAAGCTTCTGATTCAGCTTCCCATCCATTAAGTTCTGCAAATTCGCCTTCTAGTACTGACGCTCTAATTCCGTCTTCATCAGTAAAATCTGGTTTTGCATATAATTCATCTTTTTCATTCATTATTTCAAACAATCTTACATGCCCCATCATTACAGTTTTGACAACTTCATACTCATCAAATTCAAAATGATCTTGCTTTAAGAATGCTAATCTTTCTCCTGCTGTAATATTAACTTCTCCTGTATTAGGTTCAATTTGACCTGATAATATATTAAGAAATGTTGATTTACCGGCACCATTAGCACCAATTAATCCATAACAATTACCTGGAGTAAATTTTATATTAACATTATCAAATAATTTACGTGCACCATATCTTAAACTTACGTTATTTGTACTAATCATATCTTTATAAATACCTCCATACATTAAGTAATTTCATTCTAGTCGAAACTACTGACTCATTATACCATACGGAAAGAAACTAGGCCAATGTAATTTATTTCTTTCTTATCTAGTTTTATTAGTGTTTGATGCTTTGCTATCAGCCCTAAATTTATGTTCTATAAACTTTGATTTAGGTGTATCTTTTAAATCAATAATTGTTCCCATGCGGATATCTTTAGGCAGAATTTCTATATTAAAATCTTTTTCATAGCTTTTAATTAGATCAAGTTCTCTCTCTTCTGTTATAGATAATGCAAAACCATGTTCACCCATTCTTGCCGTTCTACCTACTCTATGTAAATAATCCTTAGGATTCTCTGGTATATCAAGGTTAAATATATGTGACACTCCTACTATATCAAGGCCTCTAGCTGCTAAATCAGAAGCTACTAATAGTTGGATTTTCCCTGCATTGAAATCCTCAATAGCTTTCTTTCTATTAAGTTTATCAGAGCTTCCATGAATACCCTCTACCTTTAATCCATGATAGCTAAGCTTTGAAGTTGTAATTTCTACCTCATCACTTTTGTTTATAAATATTATTGCTTTTTCAGGTTTAGTAGCACTTATGAGTTTTCTGAGTAGAATCAGTTTCTCTCTCTTTTCCACTACAAAATACATGTGCTCTATATTAGGATTTACCTGACTTTTATCACCCACTTTAATTACTTCTGGGTCCTTCATCAAAGTTTTAGCAATCTCTACAACTTTAAGTGAAATCGTAGCTGAAAATATCATAATTTGTCTATCCCTAAGCGTAGTTTTTATTATGGCCTTTACCCCATCTATGTTATCTTCATCTATCATTCTATCGCCTTCATCTATTACTATAGTCTTAACGAAGTGTGATTTTAGTTTCTTCATAGTTATAAGTTCTAAAATTCTTCCTGCAGAGCCAACTATTATATGTGGTTTTTCCTTAAGAGCTTCTAGCTGTCTTTTGATGTTAACATTACCTATTATGGTAGTTGATTTGACGTTGCTATTTGAGTTCTCTGATAACAATTCTATTTGCTTATGTATTTGCATTGCAAGTTCATGAGTAGGTGCAAGTACAATCGCTTGAATATCCTTTGATGTTATGTCTATTTTTTGAAATATAGGTAATAAGTAAGCTAGTGTTTTACCTGTACCTGTTTCTGATTCTCCTATAATATCTTTGCCAGAAAGTCCAATTGGTATAGCCTTTACTTGAATCTCTGTAGGGCTCTGTATCCCTTGTTTAATCAAACCTTCTATAAGGTTCTCTTGTAATCCTAGTTCATTAAATAATTTTTCCATATTTTCTCCTTTTTTCTAAGAAATCTTATTGTTAGCATATTTAAATATTGTTGCCTTTATAGCTAAATAATCTATTTCTTCTGGTAATGCCTCTTTAATAGGCCTGAGCTTTGAAGCTCCAATTTTTTCTATAACCTCAATAATAAGTGCTTCATGATGTTTTGGAATAAAATCATCTAAATTAACATCAAAACCCTCATAAGCACATTTAAATATATGTTCTTGTACTGTGAGGCTTTTTAATTTTCTCTCGCTGATTATATCCTCTATGCTTTTACCCTCTTTATACATATTATAAGTAATAACATAGCTAGGAATCTTGCCTTCATTTTCGCAAGCCTTTTCTACCGCACATTCCGTTTGAAGATTCTCATCATTTTCATTATATAGTATTTCTGCCTTTAGTTCTATATTGTTTTCCTGCATATATTTTTTTATAACCTGAATGAATTCTTCACCATACTTCTTAAGCTTAGATTCGCCTACCCCTTTAATGTTTAGCATTTCTTTATTATTTACTGGGAAATATTCGCTCATCTCTCTTAACGCGCTATCTGCAAAAACAATATACGGTGGAACTTTTTCTCGGTCTGAAATCTCTTTTCGAAGACTTCGCAATATTTCAAACAAGCCAGTATCGCGAGCTACCTTAGCTTTCTTTTTCTCAACCTTTTGATACACTTTTTCTTCATTTTTAAGTACTGCCACTGCTTTATCTTTTAAATGAACCACTGGAAATTGACCATCTGCAAGCGAAAGATATTCTTCTGCCGTAAGCACATTTATAAGGTCTCTTATCTCTTTAACAGTATATTGCTTTATTATTCCATAGGTAGATAGCTTATCAAATCCAAGGTCCAAAACCTTTTTATTCTTTGAGCCGCGAAGTACTTCTGCAATTAATGAAGTACCATATCTCTCCTTCATCCTAAAGATGCAAGAAAATATTTTTTGTGCCTCTATAGTTATATCTACCAGTTCACTTTCATCATTGCATGTACTGCAATTATCACATTTATCTTGAACATTTTCTTCACCAAAATATTCCAAAATAAACTGTCGTAAACATCTTGAAGTATGTGAATAATCCACCATAGCTTGAAGTTTCTTATATTCATTTACCTTCCTTTGAGGTGATACGACACTTTGTTCTATAAAAAATTTTTGAAGTAAGACATCAGCTGCAGAAAATAACAGTATACATTCGCTAGGCTCTCCATCTCTGCCTCCACGTCCTGCTTCTTGATAATAAGATTCCATACTCTTTGGCAAATTATAATGAATTACATATCGAACGTTTGATTTATCTATTCCCATTCCAAAAGCATTTGTAGCTATAATAATGTTGATATCGTCATACAAAAACTTTTCTTGGTTTTGTTTTCGCTCTTCATCAGAAAGGCCCGCATGGTATCTTCCAACACTATATCCTTTTTTATTCAAAAGCTCATAGAGATTATTCGTTTCCTTCCTTGTAGAAGTGTATATTATTCCTACTTGGTCTTTATTATCTTGAATGTACTTTAATACAAAATCTCTTTTGTTTTCTCCACGAATAACAGTAAAGCTCAAGTTCTCTCTATTAAAACCAGTTACATAAACATCTGGCTCTCTTAATTTTAATAACTTTATAACATCTAACCTTACTTCCTCTGTTGCAGTAGCCGTAAATGCTGCTATAATTGGTCTTTCTTGCAATCTTTCTATTAAACTAGAAATTGCTGCATAACTGGGTCTAAAATCATGTCCCCATTGAGATACACAATGAGCTTCATCCACTGCTAAAAGCGATATTGTTAATCTATTTAACATATTGCAGAAGAAGTCTGATTCTAGCCTTTCCGGGGCAACATAAAGAAGCTTATACTCCCCAAGCGCTACCTTATCAATTCTTTCATTAACTTCATTAATACTTAATGAGCTATTTATATATGTTGCAGCTATCCCAATACTATTCAAAGTGTCTACTTGATCCTTCATAAGCGATATAAGTGGTGATATTACGAGCGTTACTCCTTTTAGCATTAGAGCAGGTATCTGGTAACACACCGATTTTCCTGCACCAGTAGGCATTACAGCAAATGTATCTTTTCCGCTTATTATACTCTCTATTACATTTTCTTGTCCTTTTCTAAAATTATCATATCCATAATACTTTTTTAAATTTTCTTGTGCTTCACGCAACATATATTTCTTCCTCTCATACGTAATAATTTCTTACAATAGTATAACATTATTTTAAAAAATTTGTACCTTTATGGCGACGAACTTTGTATTTGTTTTAAGCAAAACATCCATTATTATCTATTTTCGTCAACTTTATGATATTTAAAACATATCAAACATTTGATTTTCATGATTTAATGACATTTCATAAAAAAATAGATTTATTCTTCTGTTTTTAAAAACAAAAGAATAAATCTATAAAAGAAATAATAAATAAGCAAATCGCTTATTTAATTCTTAGTCCCAATACATTTTCAGCTATAGCTAAAACTTCATTAAAATAAAAAGGCTTAGTAATGTATTTATCACACAAAACGTCACGCCCTCTATGTTTATCTTCTGATTGTCCCTTGGCTGTTATAAGTACTATATA
The DNA here is from genome assembly GCA_052274215.1 of Clostridium sp. Lineage (GTDB taxonomy): Bacteria > Bacillota > Clostridia > Clostridiales > Clostridiaceae > Clostridium_AD. The sequence goes on from DAVZGU010000023.1 coordinate 8,360, forward strand.
TATATCTGACAATTTTAGTTCACTCTTCACCATATTACAAACCTCATATCCATTTATTTCAGGCATCATAATATCTAAAAATACCAAATCGGGTCTCTCACTCATTATTACACCTAAAGCTTGCTTTCCATCTTCCGCCAGCAGTATTTCTACCCCTTGATCTTTGAATTCTTCAAGTATTTCCTCTAATAATAGTCTGTTATTAACTTCGTCATCCACTATTAATATCTTTTTCATTTATACCTCTCAATCTTTATCCATTATGATAATCTTAGTTATCTTAAAAAACAGCTATTCTATCTTTAATTATTTTTGAAGATGATTATCACATATTAAGCATTCTTTTAAACTCTCTAACATAGTGTCTACTTACAGGTACTTCCTCTTTTAAGCCTTCTACTTGGAGCACAAAAGTACTATTAAACCAAGGAACTATTTTATAAATCCTATCTAGATTAACTAAATAACTTTTATGACTTCTGAAAAAATTATGATTAATCAATTTAATTCCTAATTGATTTAAAGTGCAGTGTGTTGTGAAAGTGGCATCCTTAGTTAAAATAAACACCTCTTTATTCAACACGGTGCAATATAATATATCCTGTGGATTCACAAGATATATACACTCATCCTTCCAAAGTGGTAGCTTTTGCATCCCCTTAATCTCTTCTCTTCCTGGAAGTATATTATTATAGCTATAGAATGGTATGTTTTTATTACAATTATATCTTTCATTTATCTTATCCATGGTAAGCTTTAACCTTTTTTCTGAAAATGGCTTCAAAACATAATCAATAGCATTCATATCAAAAGCTTTTATAGCATATTCATCAAATACTGTTGCAAATACAATACTCACTGGGAAATCCATTCTACATATTTCTTCGGCCAAAGTAATCCCATCAATTTCTGGCATTCCTATATCTAAAAAAACAATTTCCGGTTTAGCTTTTTTTATAAATTCTAAAGCAGTTGAAGGGTCAATATACTTACCTATAATTTCCATTTCACTATTTTTGCTTAAAAGAAAACTTAGTTCCTCTAAAGACAATTTCTCATCATCTACTAAAACTACCCTTAACATATAAATCCCACCCATATTAAAATTTCATCATACTACCAAAAATAAGTAATTCATTATAATTTTACTTTAAGGTGAAAACATTGTCAATTCATTGTCATAATTAAGTTTTTAAGGTAATATGTTCAAAATAGGCCCCGCTAAACGCATTTTATATTCTCTATTGGTATATATAAAGTTATGCATGTTCCGTTTTGTAATTTACTAGTCAGTTCTAACTTTGCATTATATAACTCTTTATATTGAGAATTTGAATTTGCAATGGATCCACAATTTTTATCATTAAGCATATGCATTATTTGCGCCTCCTCCATTCCAACACCATCATCTTTGATTCTTATCACTATTTTTTCTTTATCCCTTTTAACCATGAAGGTTATGGTTCCTCCATGATTTTTTTTTAAAATTCCATGGTTAATTGCGTTGTCTATTAAATTATATAGTGAATTCTTAGGAATTGAAAAATTTATATCTTCTTCTATATCATATTCAATATTTAACCTATCTAAAAATCTAACCTTTTGAATATACAAATAAGATTTTATATAATCTATTTCTTCATCCAAGAAAATAACTTTATCTGTTATATTAAAATTAAACCTTAGATAGTTACTAAGTTCTAAAACAACTTTCCTAGCTTCTTCAGAATTTTCCCTACAAAGTGATAATATACTATTCAAAGTATTAAACAAGAAATGTTGATTAATGTAGCTTAGCATTTGTTTAGGCTCTTCTTTAACTGCAATACTTTTTACGTCTATTCCCAATATTTTTTTCTCCTTCTAAACATCTATGCATCATAATAGATACTTAAATATTTCATTTTTATGTTTAGTAATATATCGTTATTTTTCTATATATCTTAAGGCAAAAAAGAATTTTATCCTTAGCGGCAGATAAATACTATCAAAACTTTAAGTAATTTATAGTTTTTATAATTTTTACTCATTAACTACTGGACATTTTCAAATTATTAATCTACTATTAATTAATAAGATTCTATTATTAACATGAAAATATATAGGAGGTTTTTAATTATGGCAACTGCACATTCGTTTGACATAGTATCAGATGTCGATATGCAAGAGGTAGACAATGCAATAAACCAAGCATTGAAAGAAATTAAACAAAGATATGACTTTAAAAATACCATTACTGAAATTAACCTAGGAAAAGAAGATATTAAAATAATATCTGATGATGATTTTAAATTAAAATCAGTTATAGACGTTCTTGTAAGTAAATTAATTAAAAGAGGTATAGCTGGAAAGGCTTTAGACCTAGGTAAACAAGAACCTGCTACATTAGGTTCTGCAAGACAAACAGCAAAAATTGTAAAAGGTATTTCTACTGAAAAATCAAAAAAAATAATTGCTGAAATTAAGTCCAGCAAAATTAAAGTTCAAGCTCAAATTATGGATAATCAGCTAAGGGTTACTGGTAAGGACCTTGACGATTTACAGCAAGTAATGGCTTTAATAAAATCGAAAGATTTTGATATTCCCCTACAATTCACTAATTATAGATAGTTACATTTTAAAGGTTAGTACCTACTGTACTAACCTTTTTTTATTTGCTATCATAATTTACACCAATTACAAGCTATTATGAATATTGTAATAATTAAAATTTTATGTATATTGTATAAGATATTATAATATTGTTTAAAATGACAGGGCATTATATTTTTTTTGCATAATACGTAAAAGTTTGTTAATTTTTATTATTTTTCTTAAATATTTTCATAAACCTATTGACGTTTTATGTTATTTTTGCTACAATTTAATTATAAATAAGTCGAAAGATGTTTGAGGAGGAAATTATATGAAATCAACAGGTATTGTAAGAAAAGTGGACGAACTTGGAAGAATTGTTATTCCTATAGAATTGAGAAGAACTTTGGATATAGATATCAAGGACGCTTTAGAAATCTATGTAGATGGTGATCAAATTATTCTTAAAAAATATGAGCCAGCTTGTATTTTCTGTCAAAATGCAAGAGACGTTGTAAACTACAAAGGTAAAAACATTTGTAAAGATTGTCTTGCTGAGTTAGGTTCAGGCAAATAATATAAGATTGTTTTTTAAAATAAAATATTATGTACAAGCCTAATAGCCAAAAGAGATATCCTATTTGAAGGATATCTCTTTTTTATGTTTTTAACCTAAATTCACTACCACACTTTGAACAAGTCACAATCATTTTACCTTTCCCTCTTGGTAATCTTAATTTTTGTGTACATTTAGGACAAC
>DAVZGU010000024.1:0-11492 GCA_052274215.1 Clostridium sp.
TCATATAAACAGTTAAACAATAGCTTAATTGTTATAATATCACTTCCTTTTAATATTGACAATACATAAAATAGAAATATCAACTTAAATATCCCTTACTTATTCCTATTTTGATGCTATGCAAATTAGTTTATGAACATAGTCTGAAATCATAGACACAGTTTATTTGCTATGTCCTTATTAAACCTTTCAGCCCAATCTATTATTTTAAGAATATTTTTGTCCGGATTAAAATCTAAATAAGAAATTACTTTTTTTAGTCCAAAGGATTGAACTTGTTCTTTAATATTATAGGTTGCCATACCAATTTTCCCCTTAACATAATACTTAATCAATAAATAACTCGAAATTTATGGATCCTTAATTTTATATTTTTGCAGATCCTCCCTTGATTTGATTCAATCTTTGAAGAATTAAACCATGGGGAGGATTCGTGCAAGTACAATTAAATGTTTTTAATATTCATTGCTCGCATTGCGTTTAAAATTGCAATTATGGCAACTCCCATGTCTGCAAACACTGCTTCCCACATTGAAGCCACTCCAGATGCACCTAATACAAGGAATATGGCTTTAACTCCTAATGCAAACACTATATTCTGAAATACGATGCTCCTTGTTCTTTTTGCTATTTTTATCGCAGATGCTATCTTGGATGGCTCATCGGTCATGATTACGATATCTGCTGCTTCAATGGCAGCATCTGATCCTAATCCCCCCATAGCAATTCCTATATCAGCCCTTGCAAGGACCGGAGCATCATTTATACCATCACCTACAAAGAGTAATTTTCCCTTTGAACCTTTCTCTTTATCAAGCATCTCCAATTTCTCAACCTTTTGAATAGGAAGTAGTTCTGAAAAGAATTCATCGAGTCCCAATTGCTCTGAAATTTTACTTGCTATTGATTTATTATCACCAGTAAGCATTACAGTTTTTTTAATACCAATCTGTTTTAGTCCTTTTATAGCTTCTTTAGAATCTTCCTTTACTTCGTCTGAAATAATGATATATCCAGCATATTTTCTTTCAATAGCCACATGAACTACTGTTCCAGCTACCTCAATATTTTCGAAATCAATCTTTTCTCTAGTCATCAGTTTTATATTACCTGCAAGAACTTCCTTACCTTTTACATTTACCTTTATACCATGACCTGATATTTCATCATAGTTTTTAATTTCATCTTTGTTAACTTCCTTGCTATACTCTTTTATTATTGAAGTTGCAATTGGATGACTAGAATAACTTTCAGCATACGCTGTATATTCTAATAATTCATTTTTAGTAAAACTATTTTGAGCATTTATTTCTGTAACTTTGAATACCCCTTTAGTTAAGGTACCGGTCTTGTCAAAGACAACTATATCAACATTATTAAGTGCTTCAAGATAGTTACCTCCCTTAATTAATATACCATTTTTTGATGCTGCACCAATACCACCAAAAAATCCAAGGGGTATTGAAATAACCAAGGCACATGGGCAGGATACTACTAAAAATACCAAGGCTCTATAAATCCAATCAGAGAAGGTAGCTCCGGGAATCACAAACGTTGGTATTAGTGCAAGTGCTAGGGCTCCGAATACTACGACCGGAGTATAATACCTTGCAAACTTTGTTATAAACTGTTCAGTTGAGGCTTTCCTGCTGCTGGCATTTTGAACCAAATCCAAAATCATAGACACAGTCGATTCGCTGTAATCTTTTGTTACTTCAACCGTTAGGACACCATTATTATTAATAAATCCGCTTAAAGCATCTTTCCCTGGCTCCAATTCGCGCGGAACGGATTCACCTGTTAATGCAGATGTATCAACCATTGATATTCCTTCTATGACCTTGCCGTCGAGTGGAACTTTTTCTCCCGGCTTTACAACAATAATATCTCCAATGCTTACATCTTCAGGAGATACTTTTTTCAGTTCATTTCTTACTTTCAGATTTGCATAGTCAGGTCTTATATCCATTAATGAACTTATTGATTTTTTGGAATGATCTACAGCCATATCCTGGAACAGTTCACCAACTAGATAGAACATCATAACGGCTACGCCTTCCGGATACGATCCAACGAAGAAAGCTCCAATTGTAGCAACACTCATAAGGAAGTGCTCACTAAAAACCTGGCCTCGAGCAATACCTTTTATTGCTCGTAAAACAACATCTCCGCCAACTATGATATAACTTATTAAAAATATAGTAAGTTCCAACCAATTCGGGAATTTAAAAATCATGCCTACTGCAAATAGTGCGCCGCCAATCACAAGTTTAGTTATTTGCTTTTTGCGATTGTCTCCTTTTTCATCTTCATCACTATCATTTTCTTTTGTTTTAGTCTTGAAATTATTTTTCTCAAAAGTAACCTTGACATCAGGCTCTATCTTTTTTACTATACCTTCAATCTTTTCATTTAATTAAGAGAAGCTGACATTGGCATCAGTTGCCAGACTAAGTTTCTTTGAAACAAAATCTACTGAAGCAAACTTAACTCCTTCTAAATTTTTAACTTCCATTTCTATTTTTGCTGCACAATTTGCGCAGCCAAGTCCTTCAAGTATTATTATGCTTTTATTGCCTTTATTTTTATCTGCATCGACTACCTTAACATCCGGCTCAATTTTTTTTACTATGGCCGTTACCTCTCCGAGAATTCTATTAAATTCCTTCTTATTAGCAACTTCTATCGTCAGTTTTTTAGAAACAAATTCAACTGTTGCATTGTTGACTCCTTCAAGACTTTTGGTCTGCGTTTCAATCTTAGCGGCACAATTAGCACAGTCTAAGCCTTCTAATGTTAATTCCTTTTTTAACATTGTTGATCCTCCTATTCATATAAATGATTAAGCAACTACTTAATCATTATATTATCACTATCACAATTTGTTGTCAATACAGAAAACAAAAAATGTATAATTAATGAAACTCATTACAATTTAAACTATTAAAATTAGATTTAAATTTATATGTAAGTGTTGATTACGTATCAAAATACTTTATTTAATTATACTATTATTAAAGTAAGTCGAATATAAAAAGTGAATATATGATTTCACATACAATCGTTTATTTATTATTTTCTAACCTTTACACGGTTTTATGAAAATGTTAGATGTAGCCTCAACGTGCATGATAAGATGTAGGTTGTTTTACCATGTACTACTTTTTTCTTGGATTTTGGTCACAACCATTTTAATCTTAATGGTCTCAATTTTTCTTTTGAAGAGCCATCGGGTTTCATCGGTAGAAAGTCATCACTAGGACATGTAGGAATAGGCCTTAGTCATTTGGAATTTAGGACTTTAGTCGCCTGAACAATTTTATTATTTCTACTGTCTACTTGACGGGGAGCAGTTCATAGTAATTGTGTTACATTCACATTGGGACTATACCTGGCATCTTCAAAAACCATATTTTTAATGTAACATATTGTATATACTTGTAATCTTCAACGTAATATAATAAAAGAAATAAACAACTATTATCTTACAATAATAGTTTGTTCTATTCATGAGATAATCATATATACTCAATCATTATTATGAGTTGCACTAAATAGGTTTCTCCCGAAACTCGTTGAAAATAGCCCCGTTATGGGGTTATTCTACTGCAATTAAGCATACTTTTGTATGTATATGTTTTTATAAAAATGATAGATATAGCCTCAATGTGAAAGTAACTCAATTACATTTGTGTTGCATTCACATTGAGGCAGATTTAAAAAAATAACTAACTATTTCGTCTAACTTATTCGGTTGTAATCAATTAATCCTCATTTCTAAACTTCTATTCAGCCCAACCAAGAGGCGGTTAATCTAATAATATAATTTATTTTTAATTAATTTACTTAAATGAGTATTAAATGTAGCTATTTGAACGTATAGTATATCAAATAGCTTTATGCAATTAAATTTAAACATTGAAATTTATTTCAAAACATGATACATTCTAATTATTAAGAATATTACAAATATTATTACTTGGTTATAATTTAATAAATTGGTTTATGAAATATTTTTCAAACTTGGACAGGAGATAAAAGGATGGATGCAAACGAAATACGGTTCACTGTTAAAATATTAAAATCACATTATGAGCTTGGGATGTCACAAGTAGAAATAGCGAAACAGGAACATTTATCAAAATCTAAAGTAAACAGAATAATAAAAAAATCACTTTTAGACGGATATATTAAGTTGACTATTAACTATCCAATTACCTCAGTTCAGGAACTTGAAGATGAATTCAAACGAATTTTCGGATTAAAAAAGGCTTTTTTTGCACCTGTAATTGTTAACGATGAAGAATTGATTAAAAAAGATGTAAGCCGTGCATTAGGAATGGAACTTGCTAATATTGTTGATGATGATGATATTATTGGAATCTCATGGGGCAATACGATGAATTCAGTAGCTTCTTGTTTACCTAAAATGAATAAAAATGGCGTTAAGATTGTTCAACTGAATGGCGGTGTTTCAAAAAACGTGAAGCCTACAAGAACAATGAACATAATCGAATTGTTTTCTGATGCATTTAATGGTGTAAGTTATATCCTTCCAATGCCAGCTATTGTTGACAATAGCAGTACGGTGGGTGTATTGAAAAATGATTCACAGATTAACTACGTTTTTAACCTAATTGAAAAAAGCAGAATTGCAATTTTTAGTATCGGATATTTGTCATTTAAATCTGTTCTGTATAGTGCTAAATATTTTACGAAAGAAGAATATGTTAAACTTCAACAAAATGGCGCTGTTGGTGATATCTGTTCACGATATTTTAATTTGGATGGAAAAGTTGTCGACGAGATGCTTGACGCTAGAACAATCGGAGTATCACTTGACGTATTAAAGCAAAAAGATTATTCAATAGCTGTCGTAGTAGGTGAGAAAAAAGCTAATGCTATTTTAGGGGCACTAAATGGAGGATATATAAACACGTTATTTAGTGATGAGAATACTGCGAAAAAAGTTTTAAAACTTTATCATCACAATAAAGACAACCTTATTAAATAAGTAAGAATTTGTAGCTTTTTCATGGAAAGTGAAGAAAATTTCAATACTTATAATGATTATAATATAAAACATAAAAATATAATTGGGGGTTAAATTATGAAAGCAGTTAGGTTATATAGTCCAGGGGATTTGAGGGTTGAAGATGTTAAAATCCCTTCCGTTGCTGAAGATGAGGTTTTAATAAAAGTTAAAGCCGTTGGTGTTTGTGGTTCCGATATTCCTAGAGTCAATACATATGGAGCTCATATCTCACCAATTACAATTGGTCATGAATTTGGTGGAGAAGTGTTAGAACTAGGAAGTGCTGTTAAAAACTTTAAGATTGAGGATCATGTTACGGTTGCTCCACTTATTCCGTGCTTTAAATGTGAATGGTGCAAAATGGGTGAATATTCACTTTGTGAGGATTATGATTATTACGGTTCAAGAAGAGAAGGCGCAATGGCTCAATATATTGCAGTTAAAGAAAAAAATCTGATTAAGGTGATAAATACTGTAAGTTTTGACTCTATTGCTACAGTTGACCCTTGTGCTAATGCTTTACATGGCATGATTCGTGGAGAATTTAAAAATGGTGAAACAATTTGTGTGTTTGGCACAGGACCTATTGGACTTTATATAATTCAATATGCGAAAATTATGGGAGCTAAGAAAATCATTGCTATTGATGTGTCTACTGAAAAGCTTAATGTTGCAAAAGAATGTGGTGCTGATATTTTGATAAATGGCCTTATAACAAATTCTGTAGAGGCTGTGATGGAATCGACAAATGGTCAAGGCACAGATATGGTAATTGATTTGACTGGGGTTCCTGCTGTTCAGAATGCATGTGTTTTGAGCGCACGAAAGTTAGGACGTATTGTATATTTAGGTATTTCTCACAGGAAACTTGAATATAGCGAAAAGGCAGTGGATGCTATTTTAAGAAGACAACTAAATATTTTAGGTTCGTGGAATTCATTCTCCAAGCCATTTCCTGGCAGAGAATGGACGGAGTCAGTGAAATTGATGGAAAAGGGTAAATTAACAGCAAAGCCTATGCTGAGTCATAAGCTTTCACTTGACCAGGCACCAATGATTTTCAAAAAAATAGCTACTGAAAAATTTTTCTTTAATAAAATCATGTTTTATCCTTGGGATGATGGAGTGAAATTAAAATGATAAAAGATAGTTCTATTTATTTTATTGGGGTCGATTTAGGCACAGGTGGAGTTCGAACCTCGGTAATTGATACCAAGGGTGTTGTGATTGTAGAAAGTGAACAGAATTATGATACCTATTATCCAAATATCGGATGGGCAGAACAAAATCCTTCTGACTGGTGGAAGGCGTTAAGCAAGGCTTTACATGAATGTATTTCCAAACTTAGTCAAAGTGAAAAAATAAAGATTAAGGCTATGTGCGTTTGTGCCACATCATCCACTATGGTATCAGTAGACAAAAATGGTCTCCCTTTAAGCAATGCAATGTTGTGGATGGATTCTCGCTCGTCTGATGAAGCACTAGCGATTAATAATACCCATCATTCCGTGCTTAAATACTGTGGAGGTGAAGTTTCAGCTGAATGGTTGATACCTAAAATCTTATGGTTGAAGCACAATAATAGAGAATTATATGACCAAAGTTATAAATTAATTGAACAGCTCGACTTAATGAATTTAAATCTATCAGGTGAGTGGATAACATCAAATTGTAATGCAACCTGTAAGAGTAATTACCTAGATTTTAATGGAGGATGGCAAAAAGACTTTTTTAAAACTATTGGATTTGAGGATTATAAAGATAAGCTTATTCTTGATGTAAAAGATGTTGGAGAGCCAATTGGGAAAATTAGACGTAGTATTGCTGAAAATCTTGGAATTTCACCCGATATTATGGTTGTTCAAGGAGGTATCGATGCACACATCGCTATTTTAGGACTTGGTGTTGCTACTGGTGAAAAGATTGGAACAATAATGGGCACAAGTTTTGTACATCTCGCATTTTCAAAAGATGCGGCCTTTCAAAATGGAATTTGGGGCCCATATCATAATGCTGTATTGCCAGGCTATTGGTTGTTAGAAGGTGGTCAGATATCCGCGGGATCAATTGTAAAATGGTTTAATAAGGTATTTAATATTCAAAGTAGTAATCCATTTGACTTAATGTCAAATGAAGCGAAATCAATTCCAATTGGAGCAGATGGTATTGTTTCACTAGACTTTTTTCAGGGTAATCGCACACCGTACAAGAACTTGAATGCGAAAGGCGTATTTTACGGGCTAAGTTTAAAACATTCCCGTGCAGACATTTTCAGATCCATTTTAGAATCTGTCGCATTTGGAACAAAGAATATAATTGATAATTTTGAAAGTCAAGGTTGCAAAATCAACTCAATGGTTGTTTGTGGAGGAATTACAAAAGACCCTGTTTGGCTACAAATAATTGCAGACGTTACATGTAAATCTGTCATTATTACAGAAAATTCTCAGGTAGGTGCGCTTGGTTGTTGTATTTCTGCTGCAGTGGGAATGAAAACGTATTCAAACTTTAAAGAAGCATCCTCAAATATGGTGCGTGAGATTAGAACAGTGGAACCGATTGCAAAAAACAGTGTACTTTATCAAGATATTTTCGAAAAATATCTTGAAGTTTACAGTTCCTTAAAGAACTTAATGATTTAATAAATAAATTCATTTTGAGAAAAGTTAAATGTCTAATACTAAAGAATGGTTATGAATGAATAGATCCTTAACAGGTTAAATCAATGATAAACATTCTCGATGTAAACGGTTGTAAAAGTCATATTTTCAAATAATATAATAAAAGGAGATTTTAAATGGAAGATAGTTATATATTGGAAATGGCTGGAATATGCAAAGATTTCCCAGGTGTTAAAGCTTTAAAAAATGTAAATTTAAAAGTGAAAAAGGGAGAAGTCCACTGCCTCATTGGTGCAAATGGTGCAGGAAAATCTACTTTAATGAAAGTACTGTCTGGAGCCTATACTCAGGAAAAGGGTGAAATTATATTCAATGGGAAACTTTTAAAAACAAGTAATACAATCGACAGAAGAAATGCAGGAATATCTGTTATTTATCAAGAACTTTCATTGTTAAATGATTTGTCGGTTGCAGAAAATATTTTTATTAATAATTATCCTAAAAAAAATGGGTATATAGATTGGCAGACAGTGTATGATGCATCAGATAAGCTTGCAAAGGAATTAAACTTGAATATCGATGTTAAACAGAAAGTTAATAAATTGAGTATCGGTCAGCGTCAACTTGTGGAACTTATGAAGGCATTAAAATGTAATTCTAGTTTAATTGTAATGGATGAGCCATCTGCAACGTTATCACAGGTTGAGTTTCAAACACTTTTAAAGGTAATTAAAAATTTGACTTTAAAAGGTATCACCATTATTTATATTTCGCATAGACTTGAGGAATTATTTATTGTGGGAAATAGAATAACAATTATGAGAGATGGTCAAACTGTCGATACGCTCTTAACATCTGAAATTGATATGGACAAGTTGGTTGAACGTATGATTGGATATAACATTCAAAAAAATATACGAAATGAAATAGCTAGAGTTATTTCTCCTGACGTTGTTCTTAAACTAGATAATATCACAAATGACAAGATTCAAAATATCTGTTTTAAATTGCATAAAGGTGAAATATTGGGCTTGTATGGCCTTGTAGGTTCAGGAAGGACCGAAACGTTAAGAGCAATTTATGGGGCAGATCACTACAGTATGGGTACCATGACTTATAAGGGCAATGAGGTTAAGTTCAAGTCACCAGCTGATTCAATTGCTAAAGGGATTGGTTTAATGCCTGAAAATAGAAAGACAGAAGGACTTGTACTTGGGTTACCTGTTTGGGAAAACATGACGATGGTTTCTTTAGACAAGTTTTTAAATAATAAAATAATCAATTATAAATGCTTATTTAGTAAATGTAATCAATTCAAAAAAGATTTAAATATAAAAACGCCTTCAATTAAAACGATTGTCCAAACTTTAAGTGGTGGGAATCAGCAAAAGGTTGTATTTGCAAAATGGATTATGCGTGATTGTGAACTATTGTTGATTGATGAGCCAACACAAGGAATAGATGTTGGAACAAAAAGTGAAATATATAAGATTATTAGACGTATATCGGAGAATGATAAAAGCATCATAATTGCTTCAGCAGAACTTGAGGAGTTAATGCAGGTTTGCGACAGAATTGCTGTGATGTATGAAGGTAATATAGTTAAAATATTTAAAAACCAGAAATTAAATCAAGATGAAGTACTACAAACGGCAGTCGCAGGGGGATTATAAAATGAATAATTCAAAATTATTGAAAAAGAATATATTTGAGTTTATTAAGAGTTACAATTTATTTTTATTGCTTATTATATTCATTATTATAGCATCAGTGTTATCACCAAATTTTCTTCAGATTCAAAACGTTGTTAATATTTGGCAAAGATCGTCAATCCCAGGTATTGTAGCAATTGGTATGACATTTGTTATTATTATAGGTGGTATTGATCTTTCTGTTGGATCTGTTGTCGCATTTTCTGGTGTTTTCGTAGCGCTACTGTTACAATCCGGTATGCCAATTATGTTAGCAATTCTTTTAGCTACTGCATTTGGAATGATCTTCGGAGTTGTCGCAGGTTTACTTATTACAAGATGCAGGCTTCCAGATTTTATTGTGACGATGGCAATAATGACATCTGTAAGGGGTGCAGCATTACTCATTACAAACGGAACGCCTATTTTTAATTTGAATGCGGCTTTTCAAGTTCTTGGGCAAGGTAAAGTATTTGGTTTACCAATTAGCGGTCTGATTTGGGTTGGTCTAACAATTATTTCAGCCTGGGTTTTAAAATATACAAAGTTTGGTAGAAGTCTTTTTGCAATCGGCGGAAATAAAGAAGCCGCGTCACTTTCTGGTATCAGAGTCAATCTAATTTACACATTGGTATATGTAATCTGTGGTCTGTTAGCTGCGTTTTCCGGTATTATACTCGCATCATGGCTTGCAACAGGACAACCTACAGAGGGTACTGGTTATGAATTAAGTGCAATTGCAGCTGTTGTACTTGGTGGTACTAGCCTTTCCGGTGGGAAAGGAGGTGTAGTTGGAACATTTGGCGCAGTTATTCTATTATCGATTATAACAAATATTTTTAATTTGATGGGATTAAGCTCTTACTATCAACTAATATTTAGCGGAGCCATTATTGTTGGAGCATTACTATTGAACAAAGCAATGGATAACCATAATTAATTGAACAATATTTATCGTGTTTGCTAAAAAACTGTAATAATTATAATAAGTGTTTAGATGAGTCTAATAAATACAAAAAAATGAAGGAGTGAATAATATGGTTAATAAATTAAAGTCAATTATTTGTTCAGGTTTGGTACTTTCTATGGTATTCGTATTTGCTGGATGTTCAAAAAGTCAGACTGCAAATTCAACATCATCATCTTCATCTAAAAAAATTGTTATTGGATTTTCACAGTGCACACTTCAATCTCCATTCTATGTTTCTTTAATGGATGCGGCTAAAGCAGAAGCTAAGGCAAAAGGTGTAGGATTTGTATATGCAGATGCTCAGAATGGTGTCCAAAAGCAAAACAGTGATATTCAGGATTTAATTTCCAAGGGAGCAAATGTTCTGTTAGTTAATCCAGTTCAGTCTACTGGTGTTCAGCCTGCACTTTCAAGTGCAAAGAGTAGCAATATCCCAATAATTGCTGTAGACAGAAATATTAAGGGTACTGTTTCATCTTTTGTAGGTAGAGATAATAAAAAGATGGGTGAACTCGCTGGTGAAAGTGCTGTTAAATTACTTGGTGGTGTTGGTAAAGCAATCGGTACTATTCTTGAAGTTCAAGGTGCTGCCGGAGACCAAGTCATGATGGACAGACGCGATGGCTTCCACTTAGCCGTCGATAAAGAAAAAGGAATTAAGGTTATACAAACATCTTATTGTAATTATGAAAGGTCTATGGCTGTTACTGCTTCACAAGATGCTTTTCAGGCACATAAAGATATTAAGCTAATTTATGCTCATAATGATGATATGGCTCTTGGTGCTCTACAAGTTGCAACCCAAATGGGATATAAAGATGTTAAGGTTGTTGCTATTGATGGTCTTATGGAAGCTGTTAAATCTATTGCATCCAATTCTAATTACAAAGCTACTCTTTGTAACGATCCTGCTTATGAAGGGAAAATGGCTGTAGATACGGCGTTAGATGTACTTGCAGGTAAAACTGTTAAAAAATATGTTGATGCAAAGACCGCTTTGATTGATTCCGCAAATGCATCCACCTATGTTGAGGCTAATAAGGTTTTTGCTGCATATAAAGGGAAATAATTTAAATGCTTACTAAAACCAAATGGATGTAGTATGTTTTTAATATATTGAAGGATGAATGTATAAGAGTGTATGAATTTGCTAGGAGAGATGCTTACATTGAAGT
>DAVZGU010000025.1:0-11455 GCA_052274215.1 Clostridium sp.
CTTTATCACCAATATAGGCAGCTACTCCCTTTTAACATTTAAGTTTATATTTTTTTATTATGCTATTAATGTACCATAAAGTTTGCGCACATTCAATACAAAGTTTTGATTTTAAGTAAAATAATTCCACCAAAAAACATTTATTGAATTATACCACTATTATTAAATAAATCATTAAAAACACTTTTGACTATTGATCATACCCTATACTTTTCATAATAATTAAAGCCGTATCCTCTATAGCTCTTTTGGTAACATCGATTGTTAAACACCTTGTTTTCTTCATTATTTTTTCTGCATAATCTAACTCATCTAATATTCTTGAATCATTAGCATATTGAAAGTTAGCATTAAGTCCATTGAATTTACCCATTCTATTTTTTCTTATTTCAATAAGCTCAAAAGGATTTATTTTAAGTCCTATTATCTTCCTTCCAGGAATGTTATATAATTCTTCTGGAACAGGAACTTCAGGCACTAACGGTATATTTATAGCTTTAATTCCTTTATTAGCTAAATACATACACAATGGGGTCTTTGAAGTTCTTGAAACACCAATAAGCACTACGTCTGCATGTTTTATTCCATCATAATCCCGGCTATCATCATATTGCATAGCAAACTCCATAGCTTCTATTCTTTTATAATAATCCTTATCCATTTTCCATATTGCTCCTGGAATATATTCTGGCTGTTTATTTAATAACTTGGAAGCTAATCCTATCCCTGGTCCTAAAACATTCGATACAAATATTCCTTTTTCTACGCATCTTTGTACTAAAAATTCTTTTACATCTACCATAATTATAGTTGAAATAATCATTACTTTTGAATCTCTATCTATTTTGCTAATAAAATAATTAACATCCTCAGCTGTTTTAATATGTGGTGTTTTTTTCACTATTACACTATCTGGGAACTGACTCGCTACTGATTTAGCCACAAGTTCCGCCGTTTCTCCTATTGAATCCGATACCGCATATATTGTTAACATTTTGCATCTCATCTACTTTCTTTTTATATATTTTTTTCAGCACTCTAGATTATCGTATCTTAATATAAAATATAAATTTAAAATTATCTTTTTAAAACAAATTAAATAATAGTGAATTTAAATTAAATTATCTTTTTTTAATAAATTAAATAATGTTGAATTTAAATTAAATTGACTCATTAAAACATTAACTTCAGATAATGCTTTTTCTTTTTTGTCATTAGATATCTTCGCTTTTGAAGCCCTAATTAATATATTTTTAGGAGAGTGTGATATATCTATAAATTCTAAAAGCTGAGTCTTATATCCGACACTTTCTAAAAGATTTGCTCTTACTGAATCTGTCATAAGCGCTGAAACCCTTTCTTGTACTATTCCATACTTTGTTAGTATAGATAACGACTCTGTTTTAATTTGGCTATTGAATTCATGTTGGCAGCAAGGAACAGAGAAAATCATATTACTATTCCACTTTATCGCATTATATAAAGCATAATCAGTAGCTGTATCGCATGCATGTAATGTAATTACCATATCAACTTTATTATCATATTTAAATCCATTTATATCCCCTAGCTCAAAATGTAAGTTTTCATAATTATATCTTTTAGATATCTCATTACATTCTTTAATTACATCCTCCTTAAGATCAAGTCCTATCATTTTTACATTGATTTTTTTGATTTCCACAAAGTAATAATATAATACAAATGTTAAGTAAGATTTTCCACATCCAAAATCTAATATAGTAAGTTCCTTAAAATCATTCTTCTTAATTTCATCATCAATAATTTCAACAAACTTATTTATTTGCTTATACTTATCATATTTTGAATTAACAACCCTGCCTTCTTTTGTAAAAATGCCTAAATCTATAAGAGGCTCTATTATCATACCCTCTTTAAGAATATAATTTTTTTCTTTGTTATGTCCTTTATTAGCAATTTTTACATTATCACTTTTTTTTGTGCCTAAATGAACTTTACCTTTTTTAGATATTTTCAAATCAAATGTAGTTGTACTTGACCAAGCATCGACTTGTTTATAACTCGATGATACATATTCTAGTATTTTTTCTCCTAAAATATCTATAGCAATATTTTCATGGAAAGCTTGCTTATCAGTGTTTTTTTCTATTTGATAATATTGCTTTACATCATCTTCTTTCAATACGAATGTTATTTTATTGTACTGCACATCTTTATTCATTTTATTACTAATAACTAATTTTAAAATATCTTGCTTTACTATTTCATCAATTGAGCTTCTTAACTCTTCCATTTCAACACACCTTATAATTTATTTTAAAACTACTTTTCTATCTAATAATATCATTATATACCAAGTTAATTAATTCTAACACTTTTAAAAATAATCCCAATGAAATTTATGATATGAAAAATCTTGATTACCTAATATTCGTAAAGAATTTTTTTCTATAATATATAAAAACAGACCATATACACCGTATATAGCCTGTTCAATAACCGATTTAAAATATGCTAAATTAGAATTCCCTACTAATCCTTATTCCAACACTCAGTATTTTCAAGTCCATCAATAGAATCCGCACGAAATACTGGATCTTTGCCTTGTTTAATTTGAATTGCATAATCCTTAATTACCTTTGGAAGCACCTTGCTTAATTTGAAAATAACAACAAGATTTATGAGTGCCATTGCTCCCATAAATAAATCTGCCATATTCCATACAATACTTATTGAAGACATTGATCCCCAAAATACCATACCAAGTACACCTAATCTAAAAATAGTAAGCCATATTTTATTTCCATTCATAAACTCAATATTTGATTCACCATAATAATAGTTTCCAATTATAGAACTCCACGCAAACATGAAAATGCAGACAGCTATAAATATATTGCCCCAGTTACCTACCTGCGAAGTTAATGCTACTTGTGTCAGTGCTATTCCAGTAAGTCCGTTATTTAGCTGTTCCCCAGAAATTAAAATAATAAATGCTGTTGCACTACATATTACTATAGTATCTAGGAAAACTCCAAATACTTGCACAATACCTTGTTTAACAGGATGGCTTACATCTGCTGTAGCCGCTGCATTTGGGGCACTTCCCATACCTGCTTCATTTGAGAATAATCCTCTTTTAATACCCATCATAATCGCTGCACCAATTCCGCCGCCTGTAAATTGCTTTAACCCAAAAGCACCTTGAAAAATCATTTTAAATACAGCTGGAACTTGAGCTATATTTTTGAAAATTACAAAGAATGCAACTAATACATAGGCTACAGCCATAACTGGTACTAGAATCTCTGCAACCTTTGCTATTCTCTTAACTCCACCAAATATAACCAAAGCAGTAAGTCCTACAAGAATCATACCACCCCAGAATTTTGTAATACCAAATGCTCCTTCAAACGCTAATGTTACAGTATTTGCCTGAACTGAATTAAATACAAGTCCAAATGATATAGTTATAAGTACTGAAAATACTATACCAAGTTTTCGCTTGCCAAGAGCTTTTTCCATATAGTATGCAGGACCACCCTTGTATCCGTTTTCACCCTTGACTTTATAAATCTGTGCTAATGTATTTTCAACAAAGCTTGAGCCTGCACCTAAAAGAGCTATAACCCACATCCAAAAAACTGCTCCTGGACCTCCAACTGTAACGGCTATTGCAACTCCCGCAAGATTTCCAGTACCAACATGAGAAGCAACACTTATGCAGAACGCTTGAAATGATGATACCGCCACACCCTCCTTGCCCTCTGAGGTTTTTCTACCATTCCTAAGAAGTTTAAATGTATGAGAGAAAAATCTGAACTGTGGAAACTTAAGATGAATAGTAAAATATAATCCAATACTTATAAGTAAAATTATGAGCACGTAAGACCAAAGTATGTTATTAACTGATGTTACAATAGAATTTAATAAATTTAACATTTTGCCACACTCCTTATTATGTATTTTCTAAAAATCTAGAAGATACTTAGATTAAGCTCTTTAGAAAGTTCTTCTAGAACTTTCGTTCCAGCAATACTATTTCCGTACTTATCAAGTGCTGGTCCTACAACTGCTATTCCCATACGGTTTGGAACAACAGCCATAATACATCCCCCTACTCCGCTTTTAGCAGGAACACCAACCTCAATACAAAATTCTCCGGATCTATCGTACAATCCACAGGTCATCATAATAGCCTTAACAATTTTATTGATGTACTCTGGAATTATCCGATCATTCGACCATGGTGCTACTCCATTGTTTGCAATTACTGATGCCATTCTTGCTATATCCTCAACAACTACCTCAACTGAGCAGCATTTAAAGTATGCGTCTAATACGTCTTCTACATCCTTTTCAATTATGCCTGCTCCCTTTAGATAGTAAGCAATAGCTCTATTTGTATTCCCAGTCAATTTTTCAGAGTTATAAACTGAATAATTCACCTCAATGTCATTATTATTTGCTAATTTTTTCATCATATTGTGAATTTTACTGAATTTTTCTATCCCGTTATCTCCTTCCACAAGTGATGTGCAAACTATTGCTCCTGCATTTATAAACGGATTTGATGGTTTATGTGTCTCTTTCATTTCTAACTTCACCAATGAATTAAATGGGTCTGCTGAAGGTTCCTTACCTACTTTAGAAAATACTACATCCTTTCCATTATCAATAAGAGCACATATAAGGATTACCACCTTTGATACACTTTGAATAGTGAACTTTGTTTGGTAGTCCCCTTCTAAAATAATATTGCCGCTTATGTCAAATATACATGCTCCAAGAGCATCTCTATCCCCCTTTGCAAGTTCAGGAATATACGTTGCTACTTTTCCATTTTTCGTAATTTTTTTACTATTTTCAATTGCTGTTTTTAATATTGATTGCATTTACAACCACCTCTTTCATAATTTCTTGGCATTAATATATAAAGCAATATCCATGCCAGATTCTAAATATACATTTAATTCAGAAAACTAACGTTTTTTGCAATCCTCCTCTTATATATGTTGTAAATCGAGCAAAAAAAGTGCTCTATATCAAACAAGTTGTTTTATATAGAGCACTTTTACATCTAAATCTAAGTTACTACTAATTTAAACATCATTCACTACATTTTTAAAATACTTTTCCATCCTCCTGTTAAGTGCATGCCTTGAAATTCCGAGAAGTTTTGAAGCAGCACTAAAATTTTGTTTTGTCCTGTTTAGGGCCTTTACTATATAGTATTTTTCTAAATCTGTTACCTTTTCTTCTAGTGAAAAACCTTCTTCAATAATCTCTTCCCTCTCATCTTCATATTTAATATTTTTCTTCTTAGTCAACTGTTTTTGCATCTCACTTGGAAGTTGCTTAACATCTATAAGATTTACATCATTTAAAATTACAATTCTCTCTATAATGTTTTTAAGTTCTCTTATGTTTCCAGGCCAGCTATAGGATGTCATTCTTTCAATAGCCTCATCTGTGAAGCCTTTAACATTTTTCTTGAACTTAATGTTAAAAATATTCACAAAGTGTTTAGAAATCTCCAAAATATCAATTTTTCTTTCCCTTAATGCTGGTATAAAAATAGGTACTACATTTAACCTATAATATAAATCTTTCCTAAACTCTTTTTTTGCTATTGCTTCTTCAAGATTTTTGTTAGTAGCCGCAATTACTCTTATGTCAACTTCTATTTCCTCAAGTCCGCCTATTCTGTTGAATTTTTTTGTTTCAAGAAACCTAAGAAGCTTAGACTGCATACCAATTGGCATTTCTCCCAACTCATCAAGGAGCAGAGTCCCACCATGTGCTAGTTCCAAAAGGCCCTTCTTCCTTGAAGCTGCACCACTAAATGCATTTTTTTCAAAACCGAAAAGTTCACTTTCTAAAAGTTCTTTAGGTATTGCGGCACAGTTAACACTGAGTATTATTGCATTCTTTCTTTCACTATTTTTGTGAATATAGTTGGCAATAACCTCTTTACCAGTTCCAGTTTCCCCTCTAATCATCACAGTTACAGAGTCATTTTTAGCTAATACATTCATTTTTCTTATTGTATCTTCCATTACAGGATCTTTGCTTATAAAATTTTCTCCATCCCTCAATTCCTTTTCTTCATAAAGCTTTAGTTTTTTCTTCATATTTTGACTAGTAATTGCCTTTAATATTGTAACCTCTATTTCATCGATATCTAAAGGTTTTTTTATATAATCTATAGCGCCTATCTTAATTGCATCAATGGCAGTCTTAATATCTCCATATGCTGTCATAATAATTATTTCTACATATTCATCCAATTCCTTTATTTTTCTTGCAATATCAAGTCCATCCTCAGATTTAAGTCTCATATCAAGCAAAATGACATCCGGTCTAAATGACTTTAACTTCTCCATTCCCCCCGAACCATCTGAAGCCACCATAACATCATATCCCAGATCAAAAAGCCCCTCTTCAAGGGTAAGTCTCATTATTTGTTCATCATCAATTACTAAAACTTTAGTCTTCATTAATATCTCCCTTATACTTTGGTAAATATATTTTCACAATAGTTCCCACTGATTTTATACTTTCGACTTCGATTTTCCCGTTATTTGACATCACTAATTTATGAACTACAGAAAGGCCTAGTCCAGTTCCACTCTCCCTTGTTGTGAAAAATGGGTTAAAAATTTTATTTATATTTTCCTCTTTTATTCCACATCCATTGTCTTCAAATGTTACACTTACATATTTTTCAGCATTTTTAGTAGGTTTTTTTACAGTTATCGTTAATTTACCCTTTATATCAATGGCATCTAATGCATTAGATATGATGTTTAAAAAAATCTGCGAAAGCTGTCCCTTATCGAAATATACTTTTTTTTCATCAATGTCATATCTCACATTAACCAAGGCTTGCTTTTCTCTAATTTTTTCTTTTGAAAAAATTAAGGCTCTATCAAGAATTTCAGATACATCTATAATTTGAGACTTTGGTATTCGTGGTTTTGAAAAGTTTAAAAGGTCTGTAATTAGCAAATCTACTCTTTCTGTTTCTGTAATTATAGCTTCAAAGAGATTTTGATCAGATACCTTAAGCTGACTAACAAGTCTTTTGTTTAATATTTGGGCACTCATTTTAATTCCTGAAAGAGGATTTCTTATCTCATGAGCTAAAGCTGCTGTAAGCTCCCCAAGTGACGTAAGTCTATTTATTCTTTCTACATTTTCTTCGATTTTTTTTCTGTTTGTAATATCATTAAAATTACATATCACTCCAATACATTCTCCCAAAGAGTTTTTCATTAATGATGTAGTTATATCTAGGTAAACTGACTCTTTTGTATCATATCCATTAAAATACTCTACTTTATTTACTGAGTCCAACCTTTCTATAGTCTCATTTATTTGCATCATAAGTATTTTTACTATCTCCGGATTTATTTCATTAAGACACATCACCCTTTCGATAATATCTGAAGCTGCATCGTTATAGTTTTTTATTTTTCCGAACATATCGGCAGTTATTATCCCTGATGATATACTCCGTAACATATCATCATTAAACCTTTTCATTAGTAAAAATTTATTACTACCAATAGCTATACGTTTTTTCATCTCATTAAAGGCTTCACCCAAAAGTCCTAGTTCATCTTCCCTTTTAATATTTATATCACTTTTTAAGTTTCCAGATATTATATCATTATACCCTTCTAAGAGTATTGAGATAGGCTTAAAAAAACTATCCATTAATAATAATATGCCTTGCAAAGAAATAAATATTGAGATGATTACCAGTATTAAATATGGTATATTTATATTTAGGATATTTGAAAATATCTTAAATCTGTCAATAATTATATATATAGAAATATTGAAATTCTCATAAGTCTTTTTCTTAATTTCATATCTTTTATTACCCGTATGTCCAAGCTTTATTTCCTCAATATCTAAGTTAATTCCATCCAGACTGTTATAAACTATATTGTTTCCTTCATAGGCTATAATCCTCACACTCATCAAGGATGAAAGTTCGCTAAATAGCACCTGTTTAGAATAAAATTCATCCTTTATTGGGTATGTTTTTAAGGAGTTTTCTACATCTTCAACAGTGTTTTCATAAGAAATCTTTTGCATCCTATTGAAAAATAAAACACTTAGAATTACTGTAGGCATTATCAATAATAGTAATATTGGTAATACTATTTTTCTTTTAAACTTGAATATCATCCCTGCACCTTACGCTTCCTTAAACTTAACTGACATATTTATATTACTTACAATAACTTCTTTTATTATAACCTATTATTTTCTAGTTTTGGTCAAAAAACTTTAAACATATTTCTACATATGCTAAAATAACTATGAAGATTTGTTTCGGAGGTGTTTTTTTGTTGAAAATATTTAATAACATAGCGGTAAAAATAATTTTATTTATTGTCATTATTGTTTTTTTAGTTATAAGCATTTACATAAATGCCTACAATAAAATATCTGAAAATAAGAACACTACAGCATTTAATTATTCTGTAGATCAGCATAACCTCTCGATAACTGAGTTTTTATCCTCTTTTGAAAGTTCTATCCAAATGTTATCTAAAAATGAAATGGTTCAATATGTCTCTGATAACCCTGAGAAATATTATAATTCAACTCTTGAGCTTTTTAAAACCTTTCAACAATCATATTCTTCTACTGCCTTTGTTTATTTTACGCCCGAAAAAAAAATATTTGGAATTAATAAACTTGTCTCATGGCCAGATACCTCCAAAGAACTTTCAATTACCAATTGGTTAGGAACGCAAAGACCATGGTATACAAATGCAATAAAATTAAATAGTGAAATTACTTGGACAAAACCCTATATTGATAGTACTACAAAAAAACTCACAATTACTGTTTCTAAGATGGTCACAGATAAAAAAAATAGCTTTAAAGGTGTTGTTGCTATTGATATTTATCTTGATGATTTATCCAAGAAAATAAGCTCTTTAAAAAGGGTTAATGAAGGTGATATACTTATTATTTCAAGAACTGATAAAGAAGACTTTTTTATAATAGATAATCTTGAAAATAAAGAATTAACGTCTGTCTTCACTAACAGTATTGTAAACACTCTATACAGCAAAAACTCCGGAAACTTACATGTTTCTAATAAAAAAACGGACTATTATATTTCATATACAACCAATCTAGCTACTGGATGGAAAGTTGTAGGTATAATTGACAACCAACGCTTAATAAAGGAGACAAAGGAGATAATAAATAATATATTTGTAGGAGAAGTCTCAATAGTATTTATTAGCATTATAATTATATTGTACGTAATAAAGCAAATGGGAAGTACAATACAAACGCTGAATAACTCCATAAATGCTACCGGAGAAAAAACACCTACACCTCAAAATGAAATTAGGTCACTTGAAATGACAAGTGATGAAATTATATTTGATAAACCAACTTCAAGCATTAATATATTATTTGAAATTGAAACTGAAAAGGAAAAAATAAATGAGCTAATAAAAAATAATAGTAACTTTAATGTATCAAATGCTAAACAAGTAAAAATCTCAATAACAAGACTAGCTAGTTATATAACTAAACTTAGTTCATCACTAAAATGCCATCAAATCCAAAGAGTAAGCATAAATAGCTTTTTAATTGAAATACAAGATTATATGAATTGCATAAAGGAAAAATCTACTTCCGTAGAATTAGAAACTATACTTATAGACTTAGCTGAACTTATTAAGACTATCATTAACTCATGATCATACGTTTTATATTAAATTACATAGTAAAAAATCTGTAAAAAAAAACAAAAGAAGGTGACAGAATGAATAATAAACTTACTAAAAAAGATGTTGAAGCGCTTCAAAAAGAATTTGATTATCGTAAAGGTCCTTTAACCATGGAAATTGCACATGAAAAAATGATTGCTGCAGCTCATGGTGATAGAAGTGAAAATGCTGAATATAAAGCTGCCAAAACAAATATGTACGAAAACTACAGACGAATGGGTTATTTAATAAAAATGATTAGGACTGCCGAGGTTATAGATGATGTTATTTGTAATACTAAAGGTGCAAATATAGGTAATAAATTAATGATAAAATTTGAAGGCAGTGATGATATAGAAGAAATAGAACTTGTGACAACATTACAAGTGGATATATTAAATGGAAAGTTTAGTATTGAGTCTCCAATAGGAACGGTATTGTTTGGAAAAACAGTAGGAGCTATAGTAGAGGTAGAATCTCCTGATGGAAATTATAAAATAGAGTTATTAAGCGTAACTAAGGAATAACTTAACATACTCTACCATATAAATAAAAATAAGAATACCAAATGGAATCCTTATTTTTGAGTATATCTCCTTTTATAACTTGCTTTTTATTTACTCCAAATAGCAGTTCTAGCTGGAATATTATCATATATAAATTTAGCGTCTTTTAAAGCTAACCTTACACATCCGTGAGATACAGGAACTCCAAGAGTATTATCTATAATATAATTACCCTTTCTATCGTATAGTACGCTGTGGAATAAATAGTTACCTCTTATTTGAGTATAATATTTACACCTAGCTCCTCCATCTGAAATAAAGTAGCTTCCTTTACTTCCCACAGTAAAATTGCCTTTGACTGTAGGAGTTCTTGATTTTCCTGAAGAACAAGCCATGGATTTAACAAGATGCCATTTTTTGTTAGAGCCTTTGAATATATTTACTTTTTGGTGAGCTAAATCAATCCATATAAAATAAGCAGTCGAACTAGAACTATTCTTGCTGTTTATAGTTCTTTCCAACGCATTGTTTGAAACTTCAACTTTTGGTACATATTTTTGTATCACTGGTGGTTTATACATAGTCTGTGAAGTTGGTTTCATATTAAGCTTCTTTAGTGTTAAATTACCTACTATACCATCTTTGATTATCTTATTTCTCATTTGAAAGTCTATAACCGCATAGTAAGTTAATCGTCCAAAATTTCCATCTGCATAAAGTTTGTAACCAAATTTATTAAGCTTTTGCTGTATTTCCTTAACTTTACTGCCCTTATTTCCTTGCCTGAATGTTATTTGAGCAATTGGCTGTTGTTTTTTTTGAGCTAAGAGCTTAATACTGCTATTTTGCACATTTTGCACATTTTGTTTTTGTATGCTATTTTGAGACACTATAACATTGTTTTGATATATTTTTGCGTCATTAGGAGGCAATTTCACCGCAGCCTCCGATTTATTCGCTAAAGTACATCCACTTACCATAATCATAACTATAAAGAGAATACCTGATAGATGCCTTTTATTCATACTGGATACCCCACTTTTTTAGAAGTATGGATCTTGTCCCTAACAGTATATTCTCTTAAAATTAAAGCGCCACTAAAATGTAAAAATGTAATTGTATTTAACCAAATAAAAACCGCTAAGTATAACTTAGCGGTTCTTTTCTTACCTGGCGACAACCTACTCTTCCACAAGGTCACCCCTGCAGTACCAT
>DAVZGU010000026.1:0-11437 GCA_052274215.1 Clostridium sp.
AAAGCTCCTATTGTAAGTCATAAGGCAACTGCTAATATCTTATTTACTAGCTAATTATTTTCAAAAAATATAAAAAGCCCTCTAAGTTTTTACACTTAAAAGGCTTGAAATTCTTTATCAAATTTGTTATAATCGACTTATAAATCGAATATAGTTACTTAATAAAGTTCTCTAACGTTCTTTTAAGTGTGTTTGCACTTATCTGAATTGGCTCATTTATTGTACTTCAATACAATTTATGAGAGTTGATGAACTTTTTTTATTTAATTTAATACTATGATACCTCATATTTTACCATATATCAAGGTATTTTTTATTTTAATTTCATTTTTTTACTATATTGCTTATTATATAGGGATATCTTAAGTTTGTTTTCCAATCTATATTTTTTATTCTTTATCATTATTTTATCTTTGTTTTCTAATCTATATTTTTTATTTCCAATCATTATTTTATCTTTGTTCTCTTCGTTATATTGTTTAATTTTATCCTTATTTTCTGCGTTATATATTTTCTTATATTTAGCTCGTTTATCTTTATTTTTTTCACGATATTCTTTAATTTCTTTTTTATTCTCTTCTTGGTATTGTTTAATACACGATTTACAAGTTCCGCCTAGTCTATCTTTTTGGCTATTATCTTTATAAAAATTATCAATTGGCAACTCTCTTTTACATCTACTACAAATTTTAACTATCATGATAAAAAACCTCCAGACTTAAAAAATTCTAAATTGACCTAATTAAGCTTCATTAGCCATTCTACCTATAATAAAAAACTATGACAGTACTTTTAATAAAAGGCTTGTACACGTATCTATATTACTTGCATTTAATGTTCATCTGTTCCATGAAATAATTTATTAAAAAATCGTTTTGATTTCTCCTGATCTTTTCTCTGCTGCATGTTTTTTTTAACTTCTTCAAGTTTTGTATCCAAGTCTTGAAAATGTTCTTCAAGAAGAAGTATATCTAGTTTAGGTTTTTCTTTTAATAGAACTTGACTATTTTCGAGTAATCTATCCTTTGTATTTAACTGGCGATCTTTTTCTTGTAATTGATCCCATAGCTTTTCATTTTCTGTTTTTAAATATTTTATATCTTCTTTTAAACTCTCTATATAATCTGTATCCGTTGCGACTTCTTGATCTATACTATTATCATTTAATTCATCTTTATAATCCTTTAAACCATTTTGTATTAATTTTAAAGCTATATCATCAATGCAAGTAACCCCTTGCTTTTTAGTTATATGCTTTTCAAACTCTTTTAATTTTATTCTATTATATATGCTGGCTTTGGTTAAATTAACTAACTCTGACACCTCTGCAACTGTGTAAATCATAGTGCTGAACCTCACTTTCAATTTCAATATATTTATAATGATTAATATATTGCTATAAATATTTTATAACAATTTTAAAATTATAAAGCATAAACATCTTATTTTCAAGTTATATATATTTAAAACCATTTTAATACATGTGTAATAATGATTAATTTATCTGATCTCAATACCTGCTAGAATGTTTAGATTAGATAGTTTCAAACATTTTTATAATTTTATATGATTCTATGAATGTTTTATATTTATTTTAAAGTAATATAGCTCATTAAAATATTGTTTTATTTTTTTAACATATGTACTTTAAAGATTTTAAATCAAAATTTATTATATATATTAGATTTGGTTAAATAGCTAACTTGAGTACCTCTTAAACTGTGTTAGTACTAGGCTATACTTAATTACAATATGTTTATATGATTCTATAAATATTTTTAAAATCCTTTAAAGTAATAATAGATTAGAAATTAAAACTAATTGTTCATAAGAGCAATTAGTTTTAATTTCTAATCTATTTCATTCAAATGTATACTTTATATTTATTTCCCCTGATGGAGTAAAAGTAACATTATTTACTCCAATAATCTTACTTTTACTCCAACTTCCAAATTTATAGTAATACCAGATAAACTACTTAGTTATGTTGCCTCTTCAAACTGGAAGTAATTCTATTTTAATTAGTAAGTTATTAACATACATTAGGGAACCCTTATCAGGAAAGGTCTAACCAACCATCTATATCTAGTACTTGGAGCCAAAGTGGTAGCATTAATTTTAAGAGTATGGCGGGAAACAAACGAACCGCAACGAAATGATTATCAAATGAAGAGGTCAATACTGTGTTTATTTATTATAGCAGACAGCATTATATACATCTTAATTATCCCTATTAGGTGGGACAACAAATAATCTGCTGATAAGAAAAGATCTATTTGAATAACACGTGTTATTCATTAGTAGATTTATTTTCTGTATATTCTGAAGTGTAACTTCAGTGTGATTTTTACAAGATGATCATCAGTTAGTATTATTTGAATTTTAACAAATTTACCCCAGCAACTGTACTATACTCTCTCTCAGCAACACCATTAATGGACTGTACAACTATTTCGGCAACTGCACTAACTACAGCGTAGTCCAAATGTCCTCCAACAACTTCGTGGCTTGGCAATGCAAGGTTTGCATGAATGTGCAGGTAAACTTCCCCATTCATTTGGGAAATTGTACCATTTAAAGTGGTAATCTCCATATCACCAGAATAAGCTTTCGGATGGTATATTTTTGTTTCAGTTTCCAATAATCCAATCTGTGCAGATTTAGTTGTACCAAAACCTCTAATTGTTCCAAGAGCAATTAAGTTATCACGGCAAAATGTTTTTAAGCACTCCACAATCTCATCGTCAATATCCAATCGTATTAAATATGTATCGTTAAATTTCCTATAGTCCATTTTTATATCATCCCCTTATTATATTTTCAATATGTCTTTTATTTTGCATTCTATCTCGAACTTTTTTCAATTTAGATATTAAGTTTCATAATGTACCCTATAGAGTAGACAATTTTAAAAAAGTCACTCTATAGGGTGTTTTTATGGATTATAATGAAAATTTATTGGGAGCGAGTGGAAGTGTATAAAAATATTCCCAATCATGGCCGTAAAAAACATAAGCATCAACTAATGAAGCGATTTGTTTAATTTTACGCATTGAAGAAAGCGCCATTTGTGGGTTCCAGCATATACCGGGTGCGATGTTTTTGTCCCAGTTTTCTTTTAAGTAGACGGCATCACCACAGTAAAGAAGCGGACCAACACCTGGTACGTCGTGCAGTAAAATTGACTGATGTCCAGGACTGTGCCCAGGAGTAGGGATTAGCGAAATCCCGGGAAGAACTTCAATCTCACCTTCTACAAGTCTCCAGTTTAACTTCTTTCCTTCGAGATCGTTATCAAATTTATATCGGGAACTAAAAGCATCATCGGGACACGTGGCAAATCTGTATTCGTCTTTTTGTACAATATGAACTGCGTCTGGGAAAAATTTGTTTCCTCCTAAATGATCATGATGCATATGGGTATTGATAACATATTTAATGTCCGAAATCGCAATACCCATGTTTTTCAGCACAACTCTCAGATCGTTTTTATTCTCCATATGGACAGGTACGTCCTTTGCAAGCCACTCCCCCCAAGCCGCGGCAGGGTCTGTGATTACCTGCGGATTCATACCTGTGTCAATTAATACGTAGCCTTCAGTAGTGGACAAAAGTAATACTGGAACAGGGATCTTGATCCACTTCCCCTGATCGGTATTTGCTGTCATCAAACCCTTGTCGATGTCCATGTACCCACCATCAATAACATACATCTCTTTTACACAATTATTCTTCATAATTTTTTCTCCTTTCAATTATCTTTTATTTCTTCGAAAAAATGTGTATATACTCTTTTTTTAGTACAGACTCCCACAATTTATTCATCTACCACCTCCTATATCACATAACAATTGCCTAATTAAATTACCCTTATGATTTATTTGTAGGAAAATGTATCTACATTTTATTTACTCATAGTAAGGTTATTTTTTTTTGAATTTTTAGCTAAAAATTTCCAAGTACCATCTTCATTTAATAATTTTGATCCTTCTTGCATGATTAGAGCCAGTGTAATACCACAAAACATTGTTAAAATAATTGCAATAAGGTTTTTCCCATTCTGTGAGAAAGTGCATGCCATGGCACCAAACATCATTGGAACCCTGTTAAACAGAAAATTATTGGTCACACAGAAATGGATTACACAACATACAATGGTTGCAATTCCTACAACTACACCCATGTTTAAACTAGTTGGAATTCCTTTATTAGCCAATATACCAATAAAATACAAACAAACTAAACCCCAACCGACCCCTGCAACCATACTTGCTACATAATCAAAATACTCCAACTTCTTGGCGCCAGCATTGAAATAGATTGGCAATGCAACAAAAGACATCCACATAAATCCGGATTTATTAAGTGGAGTAATAATATAAATAGCGCTATAAAGTCCACCCATCAATCCGATCCAAATTGCCCAGTTAAATAGTCCTCTTTTCGTCATCTTTAATCCCCCCTTAAAATTTATTGTAAATCCTATTTATAAAGATTGTACAAATTGAAACATATAGATAATTCTAAAGAATAAATAGTATATAATATACAAATCTAATCTGTAATACAATTGTTGTATTACATCCTATGTACCACAAAGAACTACAATTGAACTTTGCATAAAGTAAACATAATAATCTTATCTATTTTTTCATATTTAATTTGATTTTAGTATAACATCGTTTACATGATAATTCATTGTAATTTCATGTCATAAAATCACAATTTAAAATCGTAATTTTATGATATAAAAAGTTTAAATTGTGATTTTATGATGTAAATATTTCAAAACCAAATTCATTACTAGTCATACATTCTGGTACACTATCATCCAATAACCCTTCATCATTTAATATTTTTAACATTAAAATCCCCTACTTATTGTTTACTTATTAATAAAACTTCAGAATCAAAAACATATAGTTATATAACTATTCACTAGATATTTTGCCCCTCCCTCTAAAAGAGGGATTAGAAACTATTAAAAAAGTACAACTTTATGAAATAGCCCATATTAGTTATTTTGTGTGTCCTAAGTACATCTTATCTGTTTCTTTCATATGTCAAATGGTTAGTACATGTTTTGAAATATAAATATGCAATTAGTTTTGGATTGGCTATATTTAAGATAGAAGATAAAAATTGATTGAAGGATGACACAGAGCAGTCGATAGATTTGAATATTGGGAAGAGTAATTAATTATAAGCTCAAAATCTGCGTTTAGATATCATTCTTTGTTATAATTGTATTAATTAATAACAGTCACTTCCGGTTTTTATTTATTATGATTAAATATTACAAAGTAGGGGGTAGTGAAAATTGATTAATGATAACTTGAATTTAAATAAAGTGATAAATTTAGAAAAATGGGTTAACTTACAAGAACTTCTTGCGACATTCACTAAACTCGCAATGATAACTATCGACTATAAAGGTAATCCCGTTACGTCACACAGTGGTTGTCGTAGGTTCTGCAAAACGGTGAGAGCAAACCATGAACTTGAAAAATATTGTAAAAGATGCGATTCCAGAGGCGGTTTAGAAGCAGTTCGGTTAAATAGTGCATATATATATTTATGTTATTTTAATATAGTAGATATAGCTATTCCCATAATAATTGATGGGAAATATATTGGTGCAATTATGGCAGGTCAAGTAAAACTATCAGACTCTAATGCTTCAGATATATTAGAAAAAATAGTAGTCACACCCAAAAATTCTATAGCTAAAACTGTTTTAGAAGATTTGAAAGAGTATTATGAAGAATTACCTGTTTTATCTTATGAGGAAGTAAAACAAATTGCAAATATGTTTTTTTCTCTATGTAACTATTTAGTAGAAGAAGCACTAGATAAAAGCTTGATTTTAGAAATGTACCAAAAGAATATTAAAAAAGAGGTTAAAATAGCTTCAAATACATTAACGGGATACACAATAAAAAATATGGAACATGCTAAAAAAGAAATTTCTAATGCGCTAGTAAATGCTTATATTAAAGAAAATCCTTATAGTAAGGATCTTGAGATTATAGTAAGTAACACTCTAAATCCAGCAATAGAGTATATTTATAAAAATAAAAGTGAAAATGTTACAGTAGAAAAAATGGCTAAGATTTGCCATATTAGCCCAAGCTACTTTAGCAGGTTGTTTTTAAGAGAAACTGGGGGGAATTTTTCTAACTTTTCATCAAGATTAAAGGTGGAATGGGCCAAGAATATATTAGAGAAAAAAGATATGTCCATTAATGAAATTAGTGATGAACTTGGGTTTACTGAAACAGGATATTTTATAAAAGTATTTAAAAAATATGAAGGTGTAACACCAGCTATTTATAGAAAATATTGTAAAAGGAATTAATTGTATGGAGATGATTTAAATCATATCCATACATTTTTTTTGATTTATTAATAGCATAAAATTACAATTTAGCAAGCTTGATGTCATAAAATTACGATTTAAAATCGTAATTTTATGACATGCTATTCCAATGAGTTATTGTGTAAACGATGTTATAATGAAAATAAGTTTAAATAAAAAAAGCATATAAAGAGGAGATATTAGTATGAGAAAAGCATTTATTTGCCCAACTAAATATGTACAAGGTGAGGATGAATTATTAAATTTAGGTTACTTTGTAAAAGGTTTTGCAGAATCAGCTCTATTAATTGCTAATAAAGATGATGTGGATCGTGTTAAAGATAAATTAGATATAACCACTAAAAAATTCGGGGTTTCTTTTATAAAAAGTGATTTTACAGGTGAATGCTCAAGACAAGAGGTTGCGAGATTACAAGTGGTTGCTAAAAATAATAAATGTGGTTGTATAATCGGTCTTGGTGGTGGTAAAGCAATTGACACTGCTAAATGTGTTGCACAGGGAGAATCATTAATAATTGTTCCAACTATAGCGGCTACAGATGCACCAACAAGTCACTCAGCTGTACTTTATACACCAGAAGGCGCATTTGATGATTATGCTTACTTTAAGCAAAGTCCAAGTGTAATTCTTATTGATGTATCTATTATTGCAAAAGCACCAACTCGTTTTTTGGTTTCAGGAATGGGAGATGCATTATCAACATATTTCGAAGCAAGAGCAACTTCAAAATCATATTCTAATGTTAATGCAGGATTGCCTTGTGGGTTTAGAGAAGGGTTATGTGGTCCAGCAAAGGGAACAAATGCTGCATTAGCACTTGCTAAGCTGTGTTATGAAACTCTTATGAAAGATGGGGTAAAAGCAAAAGATGCTTCTGATTGTAATTCAGTAACACAAGCATTAGAAAATATTATAGAAACAAATATTCTTTTATCAGGGCTTGGTTTTGAAAGCGCAGGACTTGGCGGAGCTCATGCTATTGCCGATGGATTAACTATCTTAGCAGGAACTCATAAATATTTCCATGGTGAAAAAGTTGCATTTGGTACAATTGTTCAGCTAGTATTGGAAAATTCACCTACAAAAGAAATAAATGAAGTATTAAATTTCTGTTTAGAAATTGGACTACCGCTTTGTTTATCAGATATAGGAGTAGATAATATTACAAAAGAAGAACTAATGGCAGTAGCAGAAAAGGCATGTATTCCAGAAGAATCAATTCATGCTATGCCATTCCCAATAAGTGTTGAATCTGTAGCAGCATCAATTATAACTGCAGATAAAATAGGTAGAGATTATAAACAAAGAGAGGTAATTAATGAAAAAATTAATTAATGATCCAGATTCTATAGTAATGGAAATGTGCAACGGTATAGTTTTAGCGCATCCAGAGTTAGAGTTTATTAGAAAATATAAAATAATAAAGAAAAAAAATATTAATAAAAATAAAGTGACTCTTATAAGTGGAGGTGGAAGTGGTCATGAACCAGCTCATGCCGGATTTATTGGGAAAGGAATGTTAGATGCTGCGGTATGCGGCGATGTATTTGCTTCTCCATCTCAAATTCAAGTATATCAAGCAATTAAATCTACTGTTAGCGAAAAAGGAACATTATTAATCATCAAAAATTATAGTGGAGATATGATGAATTTTAGAAATGCAGCAGATTTAGCAAGTGAAGAGGGCATTAAAGTTGATTATGTTAAAGTAGATGATGATATTGCAGTTAAAGATAGTTTGTATACTGTAGGCCGTCGTGGTGTGGCTGGAACTGTGCTAGTACATAAAGTAACAGGTGCAGCATCAGAACTTGGGTTATCACTAGAAGAAGTTAAATTAGTTGCGCAAAAAGCTATTGCAAATGTTAGAAGTTTAGGATTTGCATTTACATCATGCACTGTACCAAGCAAAGGAACTCCAACTTTTAAACTAGCAGAAAATGAAATGGAATTCGGTGTTGGGATTCATGGTGAACCAGGAATTAAGAGAGAAAAAATGGCTACAGCAGATGAACTTGCACAAAAAATTGTAGACTCCATTTTAAAAGATATGAAAATAGATGGTACAAATAATGAAGAAGTTGCATTATTAATAAATGGATTTGGAGGAACACCATTACAAGAATTATATTTATTTAACAATTCGGTTGTTGGTAAATTGGCAAAGAGAAATATTAAAATAAACAGAATTTTTGTAGGAAATTATATGACAAGTATAGATATGCAAGGTGCTTCTGTATCTATTATGAAATTAGATGATCAGCTTAAAGAGCTATTGTCAAAAGAAAGTGATACTCCCGCATTTAAGGTTTCAGGCCCTGTAGACCAAGTTGAATATGTAAGTATAGATACATTTAATGACGAAGCAGAGGCAGTATCATTTAAGGTAGAGACAAATAAAAGCTTTGCAAAGCTTACTAATGAAAAAGTAAGTTTTAATAATATGGTTTATATTATTGATAAAATGAGTGAAGTTATTATTGACAATGAAGTTCCATTTTGCGAACTAGATTCTCAGGCCGGAGATGGTGATTTTGGTATGAGTATAGCAAAAGGATTTAAACAGTTAAAAAGAGAATGGAAAGATATCCTTTCAGAAAAACATATTAATATTGGAGAGTTTTTAAATGCATGTTCTTTGGTAATAATGGAATATTGCGGTGGAGCTTCAGGACCAATATGGGGATCAGCATTTAGAGCTGCAGGTAAACAGGTTGGAACAAAGACTGAATTAACAGTTTTAGATTTTGCAGAAATGATGAAGGCAACTGCTAAAGGAATTCAAGTTGTAGGAGAACGTTCTTTTGGAAGAGGAGCTGCAGTTGGCGATAAAACTTTAATAGATGCATTAGTTCCATGTGTCGATTCTTTAATGAAAAGTTCAAAAGAAAACATAACTTTCAAAGAAGCACTTGCAAGAGGAGCTAAAGCAGCAGTTGAGGGAGCTAAAAGTACTGAAAAAATTGTGGCGCGTATGGGTCGTGCAGGAGCAGCCGGAAAGAGAAGTTTAGGATATCCAGATGCCGGTGCAACAGGACTCGCTATAATATTTACTGAAGTTTCAAATTCTATAAAATAATGATTTACTTTTGTATTTAATGCTAAACTCCATAGATAGTTTAATATAAATGTCTATGGGGTATTTTGTTGTTACGTGTATTGCCATCAGTAATCTTAATCTTCTTATATTTTCAAAACTATCTAAATATACTTAGATAATTCTTTCTAAAGCTATATGAATAATAAAAGTAAAATCTATCCCAATGCGAAAGTAACACAATAGTAATTGTGTTACATTCACATTGACTCTATATCTAACATTTTTTTAAAATCTGTGAGAATGTCGATTTCTCTGGTATATGGGTACGAATCGTTGCCGTACGCCCAGTTGTTTATATAAAAAATCGCCTTATTTGTGAAGGGTTGCTTTTCACCCTTCATAAATATGACGAAATAGTTATCAATTAGTTAAATACATGATGATAACAGCAAATGGCTCTTTACGAGAACCTGTATTTAAAGGTATACGAGACGATAAATTACCTGAAGATTGTATTGCAGCCATCATCAGGCATGATTAAAATTTCATGGATACTCAAGTAAACTTCTTCCCACACCTTCATTTGCTAAATCTGAAAGGAACATTCCTTCAACCTGTACAAATAAATCGTAGTCATCTTGAAAATCCATTTCACTTGTATTAGCGACATTGAATCCCACTTCATACATTCCTAAAGACTCGTTAAATGCTGCATCTACAAGTATTGTAGTATAGTACTTCTCTGTTTCACCATCAGGTCCTAACATAGATTGCACACATTCATATTCATATGAATAATAGTCACCTCGTTTTACAGCCACATAAAGCCCTCCTATTTTTATCTATTGTAAACACTTCAATAATTGAGAATACCACAAGTACGCATATATGTAAATATGCACACAGATGTACATACAAATAGCATGCTTTAAGGATATACGAGGAACTTTGTTTTTTGATGTATCAGAATAATAAAAGAAAAATACCCAAGTCATTTTTCTTAGAAAATGTTACCCAAAGGTACAATTGTCTTCACTAAATATAAAAATGGATATATAATTTCACACATAATCGTTTATCTATCAAAAGCATTAATCTACTTGTTACGGGCTCTTATTACTACTTCACCTATCGTATCTAATAGTAAAGAAATGTTTTTTTTATTCGATATTTAGAAGGGTATATCTTCTAAGCGCAGAATACCTATAATTATAAATTAAAATGATATTAAAAATATTTCTTGAATAAAGGAAATGGATGAGAGATTAATAGAAATATTATGGTATCCTACAGAAAATGATGTAATTGATAGTGTTATTTTAAAACTTAAAAATCCAGAGGAGGTCATACCATGAAAAAATGTTGCAAGTGTGGAAAAAAATTTAATGTATCTGATGCAAGAGAAGAATATATTGCAGAATTTGGTATAGATGAAGAATACGATGAAGAATACGGTGGTGAGGTATGTGCTGATTGTGCAATATCGGAAACTCAATCAAATGTAAACGCTGGTAAAGCAATTGATATGATGAACGGTGAAGAAGATTATGACGATGAACATGTAAAAAATTATTTGTAATTTAGTAGTAATGTGACCATATGACAAGACATCCTATTTTTCGATACGCCAAAATGATTGGCTTACCATGAATATTACATAACTTAAATATTGGTATTGATAAGTAACATTCATTTTACAATTTTTATCTAAACTCTTGTAAAGCATTAATAAATCAAAAAACCGAAAGTTACACAAGTACATTGTGTAACTTTCAAAATTTTAATATAGGTTAAAAAACACTTTAACCTATATGTTCAACCTCTACTCCTAAATTATTGCTACAACAACTAGAAATACTCTTATTTTTAACATAAATAAAAGATTAAGTTTTATTAACCAACAAACTAAAATCTATAAAGTTTTTTATTCGTTTTTATGATCCTCATATATAGAGCACTCATTGATATGCACCCCAAATGTTAGACACAAATCTAATATTTGGAGGTGCACTTTTAT
>DAVZGU010000027.1:0-11205 GCA_052274215.1 Clostridium sp.
CCCTATGGATAAATCCATAGGGCGTATATACACGGTACCACCTAATACTTATAAGCTACATTAAAGCTTCTACTTAAACAGATACACTTCGATATCCTACCTTTATAACGTAAGGCTTACGTCAAGGACTACTGCATTTCATCCCGAGTCTTAGAGATCCATTCAATTTAAACATAATTGTCGTAATTCCACCATCAACGACTCTCTGTAAATCTGTTTTTAAATTTACTTACTTCTCATCAAAGACTATAATATTATAATTTAAAATCTCTTTAAATTATAATATTCCTATTCACTTAAATTGTCAATAAAAATTTTAGATTTTATGCTTTCCAAAGTCCGTGTAAATTACAGTATTCGCGTACGAATAACACTTTTTCTTCTAATTTAAATTCTGCTTCTGGTTTTTCGCCTGGTTTTAAGTATTTTCTGTACACTTTATTTTCTGTATGCACTTCAATAAATTCGATATGATGTTCTTCGATCATTGGGTGCTCAACTGCTCCAACCTTAACTCTAATTCCACCTTCTATTTTTTCAATTACAGGAACATGTTTTTCAACTGCTGCATCCTGAGTATTTTCTGCTTTAAGTGTCATTGGTTTTCCACAACATACTAAAGTTCCACCAGCATTATGAACAACCTCAACTATATTACCACATACATCGCATTTGTAAATTTGTCTTAATTCAGTCATTTTTATTCCTCCTTTAAATTTGGAAATCTATAAAATACTTATTATGATTTTTTCAATCTATAACAGTTATTTATTGATAGTAATTATGTATATATTATTCTACATCTTTTGAGAATTACCTTCTTTTTTTAAATTTTATTTACATATCTATTTTATGCTTATTCAATTCATTGTATGCACCGGTGATGATTTAACGACATTTCAGCGACCCAGGAGATGATTTAACTAATATTACCTTCATTTTTTTCTCTCTTTCGTGGAATACTATATAATACAACATAATATAAAGGGAGGTATTAACATGACTAAGAATCTTAATAACCAATCAAAAGTGTATGCACCTCACGATAGAGATTTTTATGAATTAGAAGAAAAAGAGATAAGATCTTACTCCGAAAAAGATTCTACCATGCTACCAAACCCAGTATCTGATCCTATAGTTGCTATGAATATATCCAATGTTGAATTTGACTATACTTATAATGGTGGTCAAGAAATTCCAGATACAGAGGACTAACTTGTTTCAAAACTAAAAAAACAGATGACTTCTTTTTAGAAGTCATCTGTTTTTTTAAATTATAACTTCAACTTTATGCACTCCATCAATAAATGGAACCAATCCATCTGCGCATAAATTACCATCAAGCCAAATTCCTTTATCTCCTTGGCGCTTAACCTCAATCACATATTCGAATTTATCTTTTTTATATATAATCTCATATTGTGACCATTCTTCTGGCACACAAGGTTCAATGGTAAACCCTTTTCCCTCCTTTAGTTTAAACCCTAAAATTGCCTCTATTCCCGTTCTATACATCCATCCTGAGGTTCCAGTATACCAACTCCACCCTCCGCGTCCTACATGAGGTTCTTTTCCATAAACATCAGCAGTCATTACGTAAGGCTCAGTTTTATATCTTTCACACTGAGACAGTGTTTTTGTATGATTAATAGGGTTTATCATATTATAAAGCTTTGCTGCCATGTCACCTTTGTAAAGTTTAGCAAAGGCCAGAATTACCCAAGTTGCAGCATGTGTATATTGTCCACCGTTCTCTCTAACTCCCGGAACATAGCCTTTTATATAACCTGGCTCCAAAGCAGATTTATTAAATGGAGGAGTTAAAAGTAAAATCATTCCATTATCTTCTTTTATTAAATAATGTTCTAATGACTTCATAGCCTCCTCTGCTCTTTCTTTATCCGCGGCTCCTGATATAACTGCCCAAGATTGAGATAGAGAATCTATCTTACACTCTTCATTTTGAGATGAACCTAGTGGCGTGCCATCATCAAAATATGCTCTCCTATACCAATTACCATCCCATGCATTTTCCTCTAGATTTATCCTTATATATTCTTGCATATCCTTGTATTTCTGTAATCTTTCATCATCGTTTTTGTACGTGCAAGCTTCAAAGAAATCTCCTAATATATCATATAAGAACCAGCCAAGCCATACACTTTCGCCTTTACCCTTATTCCCAACGGTACTCATTCCGTCATTCCAATCTCCACTACCCATTAGTGGAATATTATGAGGACCGAATTTAAGGCTTTTATCTATAGCTTTTATGCAATGTTCATATATACTACCTGTGAAATCTGCCCTTCCAGAAATATTATATCTTTCATCTTCACCGTCTGAAAGTGGCGTATCCATTAAATACTGAGCTTGCTGATCAAGAATAGCAAAATCCCCTGTGTTTTTTATATAATCCATAGTGACATAAGGTAGCCATAATAAGTCATCAGAGAATCTTGTTCTTATACCACTATCTACAACTGGATGCCACCAATGTTGCACATCACCTTCAACAAATTGTCTTGAAGCACTATATAGAATTTGTTTTTTAGTCATACTTGGCTCAATCATGCCTAGCGACATAACATCCTGAAGCTGATCTCTAAAGCCATAAGCTCCACCAGATTGGTAAAAAGCAGTTCTCGACCATAACCTACACACTATAGTTTGGTA
Source organism: Clostridium sp. (assembly GCA_052274215.1). Classification (GTDB taxonomy): domain Bacteria; phylum Bacillota; class Clostridia; order Clostridiales; family Clostridiaceae; genus Clostridium_AD. The sequence goes on from DAVZGU010000027.1 coordinate 2,677, forward strand.
CATTAGCCATCCATTAAGCATTAAGTCCATGCTCTTATCCGGAGTCTTAACTTGCAACGTATGAAGTAATTTGTTCCAATAGTCCTTTACATTTTCGAGTTCAGTATCCACTCTTTTAAAATCTTCAAATTCGCCAATAGTATTAGAAATACTATCTAAATTCTCATTTTCACCAAGCATTGCTACTAATTCAATCTCCATATTAGGTTCTATATGGATTTTTGAAGTAACTGCAAGACATGGATCGAGTCCAGCTCCTACATTGTTTGAAAGTCTTACTCTCTTTAGTACCTCAGGTTCCTCTACACTTCCTCCTCTCCCCAAAAATTCACTTCTATTGCCAGTAAAGCTTTGCTGTTCGCCTCCAAATAATCTTAAGAAAGCATTTATTTTTCCAAAATGCTGACTATAACAATTTGTAGCATATATATATTCCTTTTCCTCATTTAAATAAGTAACAATATGCTGAGCAGTATGCTCTCGTACAACCCCCATTACAAGTTCTGCGTAGTAGGTTATGCTTATGTCTCTTGCTATATCACTATTGTTTTTAAGTTTTATTTTGCATAGCTTAACGTTATGCTCCATTGGCACAAACATGGTTACTTCACCCATAATTCCAAAAGCTTCATGCTTGAAATTTGAATATCCAAAGCCATGCTCAATTAAGTACTCTCCTCCATCCCTTATTGGTTTAGGTGTAATACTCCACACATTGCCATAAGCATCATCTCGCAAATATATAGCTTCTGAGCATTCATCGCTTACCCAATCATTAGACCAAGTAGTAATTTTATTTTCGCGGCTATTGAGATGCCAAGTATAAGCTGATCCACATTCTGATACATGGAATCCAAAATCACCATTTGAAATTACATTTATCCAAGGTGCTGGGGTATTATTAAAATCTTTAAGTAGAATAGTATAGTTTTCACCTTCTACATTAAAGCCTCCTAAGTCATTAAAGTACTCTAACGGTTTCATATTAAACTTGTGCTCTTTCCATGTGAATTGCTTTTCTACGATTTGTAATAATGGTTGCTTTTCTGCTTTCTTTAAATTATTCTGAATTTGAGATACTAACATTCCCTTGCAGGAGTCTATAACTATTCTAGCTATAGCTATTAAAAGCTCTATATCCTCCTCCATAATAGTAGCCTTATTAAGTATAAAGAGTCCTCCAGGTTTGTTTTCTTTATCTCTTAAATGACTACCGCCTACAAAATCCTTAATATCAGTTTGTAGAGGCTGATCATATGAGGTCTTTTGGAGATTTATTATTACTAAATCAACTCTTAACCCCTTAAGGCTTAAGTATTCATGGGCATTTAAAAGTTGACGCACGAGGTCTTTATCTTTGCTCTCGCGAACTATAAGCAGAATTATAGGCAAATCTCCTGAAATACCATATCCCCAAAGCGTAAATTGTCCCTTCTTTACATTTTTTATATTTTCTTCTCTTTGTTTAAAAGTGGAATTTAAAAATAAAATTTTAGAAGCCATTACTTGGTATAAATTTGCCTGGCTAGATTTTATACCAAGATATTTCATGTCTACCTGAGTTTGGCTCCACGCTAGTTCAAACACTGCGTTTACATTGTGAAGTTCACTATATTTCTTAGCTAAACTTATTACTTCCACTTTACTATCAGCTATTGAAGTAGTGAAAGCTATAATGCAAGTTTCACCAGGTTTTATTTTTACTCTTCTTCTCATACTTACTATAGGGTCAAGCACCGCCCCTACAGTATTGGATAAAATCGAGTCCTGCTTCATAGCTATAGGATGTATTGTATTTTCACCACGCCCTATGAAACCCTCTCTACTAGTCTCATATTGAATAGTTCCTAGGGTAGTTCCCTCCGTTGCAACAGTTTGCATAATCCAAGGTTGCTTTTTACCCTTAGCCCTAGGTCTTCTTGTTGCCAGGATGCAGCTAGGATTATCTATATACTCTGTTGTTACAAATAGATTTCCAAAAGCTGGATGCACTATATCTGCATCATAATGAGCTAGAGTTACTTCTAAATAGCTTGTTATTTCTAAACTTTTACTTACGGTGCCATGATTTGTAATGGATAATCTTCTTACCTCTGAGTCATCCTCTGTAGACACAGTGATTTCCGTGCGAGTAGTAATATTACCATCGCCCCTTGTAAATTCAGCTTTGTCTAAGGAGAATGTTACTTCATAACTATTCCCTACCTTTTTACAAGGTTCATAAGCTGCACTGAAGTATTCATGTTCATCCATATCTTTGATATACACGAACATGCCTGTATTGTCTTTAGTGACATCTTCCCTCCATCTGTAAATCATAGTTCTATCTTGCATGGCATACCCTGCCCCACTATTAGAGATCATTAGCGAATAACTCCCATTAGAAATTAAATGTGTTTCTGGAGTCTCCGTTTTAGCTGTAGTATATTTTCTAACTATAATTTTTTGTTTTCCTATAGTAGTTCCTGATATATTAAATTTATATTTTCTATCATATACTACTCTCTTAGAAATTTTCTCTTGAAGCAATAGCTCTGTAGCTTTGACCTTTGGCAAAGTATGAAATCTTTTTTGAAGGACATTGTTTAATAATACATTGTCTATTGCCATTAAGCTCATACCTTCATGATGAATCATAAAACACTTAATAATAGCCTTAGGTTCCTCCTTTAACATTCTGTTTTTAGTATAATCTACAGCTTCATAAAAACCATAAGTTCCTTCTAATCCTTCCAAAGCAAGACTCTTAAGATTATCATAAGCCCCTCTAAAATCAGTTTGCAGTGCCATAACAGTGGAATATGGCGCAATAACCAATTCATCTTCGAGTCCTGACTTGAGTCCTACTCCTGCTACCCCAAATGCCTTGTATTGGTAATTTGAATTTATATCAAAATTAAAAAATGCAGATTCAGATATTCCAAAAGGCACCCCTCTTTCATTGCAATATTTCTTTTGTGCCCCAATTACAGCCTTATAAGTTTCATCTAACATTGTTTCTGGATAATTTTTCATTATAAGTAGCGGCATCATATATTCAAACATGGTTCCACTCCAAGAAACTAATCCCTTACTTTTTCCCATAAGAGTCATAGACCTACCAAGCTTAAACCAATGTTTTTTAGGAACATCTCCTTTTGCTATGGCAACAAAGCTAGCCTGCCTTGACTCAGAAGCAAGTAAATCGTAATAGCTCTTACCTAGACTATCATTCTCAACGTCATATCCAATTCTAAACAGTTCTCTTTCTTCATCATACAACATTTTAAAATCAGTAGCTTCTGCCATTGCATTTAGTCTTTCTTTTAAGCTCTCAATGCTACTAATAACCATTTGAGCTTTTTCTTTTGTGTTTTTTAGTAAGTCTTTTAATTTCTCTAAAGATTCATCACTTTTTGACATGCCATTTAACATATTTAATATGTTGGTGGTTTTTTCTGGAATACAATTTATTGCTGTGTTTTCGATTAAGTTCCTTAAAGAATTACTAATGTCTAAATCAAAGTTTTTTTCATGGATAAAATCAAGCCAAGGGAAAAATTCATTTATCTCCTCTAAGAATCTACCTACATCACCTTCGAGTTTTTTATTCCAATATGGTTCCTTGCCTTTTTCTACTTGTGTAACCCTTGCTGCTAAATCTACAAGCGCAGTCCTCCAAGAGTAAACATCTGTTTTGTCATTGCCTAAGATGACAATCACTTCATGATATAATTCCTTCACTCCTTTGGATGCTTCTACTTCTTCACTAGCAAGTCTTATTGTGTCTTGCAACCCCTCCACTTGCACAAGGTTAAATATTGGATTACACAAATATTCCTCTAGTGATTGAGAAACCAGCCAAAGATAACCAACCAAGTTCCCACTATCCACAGTGGACACATATCTAGGATAAAGTGGAGTTTTAGTTTTAGTATCATACCAATTATAAAAATGACCTTTATACGTAACCATGTCCTCAATTGAAGTCATAATTTTCTCTATTCTTTCTGTCACTTCCATAATACCTATATATCCCAAATCATAGGCAACTATATTTGATGTTAATTCCATCCCCATATTAGTGGGTGAAGTTCGAAGGGCTAACCCATTAGGCGGATCTTCTTGATAATTATCTGGTCCAAGCCAATTATTTTCGTCATTTACAAAATCCTCAAAATACGCCCAAGTTTTCCTACTTAATTTCCTTAAAAAGATCTTTTCTTCAACCGTCATTTCAAGAGTTTCTAAACTTCTATCGCGACTTATAACATATGCAATTACAGGGCTTAAAAACCAAAGTACACAGGAAGGTATACTAAGAAACCCAATACTCAGACTGGAATTAAATGATAAAAATAAAATCAAAAGTGAAATTGCACTTTCAATCCACATAAAAGCTATGAAATTTTCGAGTTTTTTCCCTAGTTTCACCTCTACGTCCGCTGCTGTCTGCCACTCTAATAAATTTTTCTTACTTACCATCATTCTATATAATGTTCTAATTATGGCATCCAACATCATATACGCTTGAAAAGGTATAAAACAAATAATCAAAAATATTTGTTCTATAGCCATAGAACCATTTTGAATTTTACCAGATAAACTTATACCTGCTGCAGGTGAAACTACAGCTTCGGATACATCAAAAAGTATAGGTGCTAAAACCGCAACAAATGCTGCAATAACCCATTTATCCGTCCCATCAGGCAATATTCCACCTAATGCAAGTATGAGCAAAATTGTAATGGAGGGCGCAAGTAAACTCCTCCTTAAATTATCAAATATTTTCCATTTAGATATTTTATTTATTGGTGAAGGTTTTATAAGCCAAGGTAATAGTTGCCAATCACCTCTAGTCCACCTGTGTAATCTCATACAACTAGAATTGTAATAAGCTGGGTATCCATCTATGAATTCCACATCAGTAACTAATGCAGTCCTAACATAGCAGCCCTCTAACAAGTCATGGCTTAATACAGTATTTTCAGGTATTTCATCTTTTAACATATAATTAAATACATCTACATTATAAATCCCTTTTCCAGTAAAGATTCCTTCCCCAAATAAATCTTGGTATACATCAGATACAGCAGTAGTATAAATGTCTATACCAGTTTCCCCAGAAAATATCTTTGAAAATAGGGTTTTGTTTGCGCTAAGAATAGACACTCCTACTCTCGGTTGCATTAAACCGTAACCTCTATCCACTTTCTTTTTACTATTATTTATAACAGCATTGTTTAGTGGATGAGCCATAGCACCTATAAGTTTTTTTGCAGAGTCCCTTGGAAGCTTCGTGTCTGCATCTAATGTAATAACATATTTAACCTTTCTAAGGTTCAGAGGATTGCTGCTTATTACATCGTAGCTAGTATTTTCGTTACCCCTTAAAAACCCATTAAACTCCATAAGCTTTCCGCGTTTCCGTTCAAATCCAATCCACTTGTTTTCTTTTTCATTGTACTGTCTATGTCTATTTAGAAAGAAAAATTTCTTTTTATCTGACTTGCAATACTTTTTATTTAAACTTTCTATGGCTAAAAGCCCAGCATTAACTATTGATTTATCTTCTTCTTCCTCCTCGGTATCACTATCCTTAAAGTCCCCAAGTAATGCAAAAAACAAATTTTCCTGAGCATTGGCTAAATAGTACACTTCTAAATCATTTATCAATTCGACTACTCTACTAGAATTATTTAATAGTGTTGGAATTACTACAACCGTACTATATTTTTCTGGTATTGCTTCTTTGAAATCCATTTTAGGAATAAAAGAAGGAGTACTCAGAACGCTTACACTCCAGTTAAAAATCGATATTACTATTTCGCTACAGGGTACTAATATAACAATTATGGCAAGACAATATCTCCATACATCTTTGTTACTATCATTTAATAGGCTACTCGCAATAATTAGACATATTATTAAGGTTGTAAATATAATAATAGTGCCTATATAAAAGTTTTCTACATTCTTTTTTATGCTGTTTTTGAGCCTCTCTATACCAGTATTCTTATATCCTATTTTTCGCTTTAATTTATTCAGTCCCTTATCTATCAAATAATACCCGACATGTTGTTCATAGATATTATCTTCTGAAAGCTCACTTTCTTTGCAACATTCAATAGCTTTTTTTGCTATATATGATTCTGGAAGATTTATATTTTTAGATATCTTTTCTATTTCGTGTCTATACTTATCTCTAGATTGAAAATCCATTTCTCTATAAATGTGCGAAGGATCCTCTCTCAAAATATCTTCTACAGCACTTAGCTTTTCAAAATAATTTTTCCAATTTAAACCTTCAATGACTCTTATACTATTAATGGAATTTGCCATAGATATTTCAAAATTAGCTTCCATTTGATGCTCTAATACTATAATTTTTTCTAGGCTTGTTTCCTGTGCTCCAAGCCTTTCATCTATAAAATCATAAACTTCTTTAGAATCAATACCATTATCTCTTAATAATTTCAATAATCTTTCTGTAAAATGAGAATTAAATGTAAATCTTTCATTTTTTAATAAAGATATCTCTTTGACAATTTTATCTTCATTAAAAGCATTGATTAATCGCTCTGCAACTTTTTCTGCTTCTTTTTTATCCTGTTCTGCTTTAACAATTTTTTCAGTTATCCTACTAATATTTTGAATTAATGCTATTCTTAGCATTATAGGAATAGCCCAAAGTTCACCAGACGTCAGTACAGCACTCCTTTGATAGGCCCTAATAAAGTTTGCAATAACTGCTTCATCCATCCTACCGTCGGTGTGGGATACTATCTCAACAGCAATATGATAAACTCTTGGATAGCCCTTCATGAACCCCTTGTATATCACCGGTAAGTCTTTATAATAGTTTTGTGGCATGTTATATTTTATACTCTTATACTCCTTCTCTACCAAGTAAAGATTATCCAAAAGCCATTCAGAAGCAGGCAATACATCTTTTTTATTCTTATCTTCTTTATCCATGTGATCATAGCCATTTAAAATCTTTTCATAACTTCTATCTAAATTACTAATAAGCTTTTTCTTACAATTAGTATTTTTCACATCAGAATAATGACGTGCTATTTCGAAAGCATGTTTCTCTAAATCTTCTCTATTCACATTTATGGTTGGAACATCTTTTAGTAAATTTTCCTCTTCATAATAATTCAGATTTCTTCTTATCACTATGTAGATTAAAATACTTATTACGGCTATTACCCCTAATGTAACATATGGCATTATAAACACCCTTTCAACACTTTTTGTTAATAATATTTGTAAAGTTTTAGGACTAGTTGAAATTATTATCTCCAACTAATTGTTTAATTATTAGTAAAAACAACAAAAAAAACTCACAATGAAACATTGTGAGTTCTTTTTGAATGTGCTTTAGTTATCTTTTTATTAAATTTTATAAAATTCTTCAAAGGATTTTGTAACATAAGTATGGTCTATTACTCCTCCTAGTTCTCTTATAGAATGCATAGCTAGAGTTGGGCTTCCTATATCTACCGAGCGTATATTTAAATGAGTTGAAGATATTGGTCCTATAGTTGAACCACCACGTGCATCAGAACGATTAACAAATTTTTGCACCGGCACCCCTGCTTTTTCACAAACTAATTCATAAACTGCATCAGAGTTACTATCAGTTGTGTAGCTTTGATTAGCATTGATTTTTATAACTGGCCCTTTATTCATATAAGGCTTATTTGTTGGGTCATTCTTTTCTGGACTATTAGGATGAACAGCATGTGCATTATCTGCTGATATCATAAAGGATTTAGAAATTGCTCTTAAAAAATCCTCACGATTTTTATCTAAAGATATTGTAATGCGCTCTAAGGTATCAACTAGCATATTTGAGTCAGCACCTTGTTTTGTTGAGCTTCCTACTTCTTCGTTATCAAAGCAAACCATTACATTTGTTGCCTCTACGGCTGGTGCTATAGCTAGCGCTCTTATTCCTGCATGTACCATAGCTAAATCATCTAATCTTGAGCTTGATATAAATTCATTGTTTAAACCGATAATTGATCCCTTTTCGTATTCATAAAGGAATAAATCAAAATCTATAATTTGTTTGTAATCTACAGATAATTTCTTTGCAATGACACTCATAAGATAATCATTTTTTTCTAATTCGGTGCTCACCATTGAAAGTAGTGGCAATGTATCCTTTTGCTTATTTAGTTCAATTCCAGTATTTATCTCTCTATTCATATGAATAGCTAAATTAGGAATTATCATTATAGGCTTTTTAATATTTACTAACCTAGTTTCTGGATATAGAATATCTTTACCTCTTAAAGTTACCCGTCCTGCTATTGCAAGAGGCCTATCCATCCAAGTATTTAATATAGGTCCGCCATAAACCTCTGTGTTTAATCTTACATACGTATTATCTACTACCATTTCTGGTGCTGGTTTAATTCTAAATGTAGGTGAATCTGTATGCGCTCCAATAATTTTAAAGCCATTTTCTTCAATTTCTCCCTTTCCAACTACAAACGCAATTAGTGCGGAGTCATTTTTAGTCACAAAATATTTCCC
>DAVZGU010000028.1:0-10900 GCA_052274215.1 Clostridium sp.
TGTATACCATGTATACTACCTTTTACAACGGCACAATTTTTAACTAGAGAAAAGGGTGATAGACCACAAGTTATTCCAGAAGGTTCAACTAATTTAGCATTACTTGGACAGTTTTGTGAAATAGAAGATGATGTAGTATTTACTATGGATTATTCTGTAAGAGGAGCACAAACTGCTGTTTATAAATTCCTAAATTTAAATAAAAGAGTTACCCCTATTTATAAAGGACAGCATGATGTTCGTGTACTAATTAATTCTGCCCTTGAAATGATGAAGGATGACAACTTAAGTGAAGAAATAAATGCACTTAAATCTATGATATTGAAATAAGTTAATAACAGTTCAGCTTCGAAGAATATGAATAGCACCGCAGGTGATAAACAGCACCGCAGGTGATAATTAATGGGACGGTTGTCCAGTTTTCTATAAAAAGAAAATTGGACAACCGTCCTTGTTAATATCTAGATAAAGCACCAAGCATGCTGCCGTAAGTCACATTTTCCATCTTTTCTACCATGATTTGTGGTGAGTCTTTCATGCCGGTTTTAATCCACTGAACAATTACACCCACAAAAGCATGGGTATAAAAATCCGCAATAAACTTTTTGTCCATATCAGGAACATTCATGCCTAAGGATACATCATTAACAATTCCCATAATAAGTTCGCAACTAAAGTCAAAGAAATACCCATCAAAAGCATTTTGACCAGGTGTGTTAAGCGCATTAATATAAAAGGAATTATTATTCATTAGGTAGCACAAGGTTCTATACATACCATCAGTCCAATTTTCATAATGATTGCAGTTAGCGATACATTCTGTAACTTCAGTGTGATAAATCCAATTCACAAGGTCGAATTTGTCTTTAAAATGATAATAAAATGTTTGTCTATTAAGTCTACAATTACCCACAATATTTTGAATGGAAATTTTTGACAAAGGAACTGTTTTCATTAACTGTTTTAAGGATAAAGCAAGAGCCTTTTCTGTTATTATTGATTCAGACATAATAATCACCTACAAAAATTAGTTTTAATAGTAATTATACACCATAGATGTGGATTTTTTGTAGATAGTCCTATAATAGAAAATTAAATTTCACGTGTTTTTAGACAAACAGTCAAAAGTGTGTAAATACAATTAACCTTACTTGAGTTATAATAATAGATAAGATATTTATTACTAATGAAACAGAAAATGGAGGGAAATTTTATGAGTAAAAAATCAAGCAAAAATGGTATGAACGTATTACTTACTTTAGGTGCAATAGCTGGTGCAGCTACTATAGCGACTATTAGTGCAAAGAAGTTTAAAAGTAATTCTAAAACATCGATAGATTTATCAGAAAATAGAAATAATGAAGATAGACAAGTTTACTTTATTGGTGGAGGGTTAGCTTCCTTAGCTGGTGCTGCTTATCTTGTACGAGATTGTAACTTTAAAGGAGAAAATATTCATATCATTGAAGGAATGAAAATTCTAGGAGGCAGTAATGATGGTGACGGAGATGCCATAAATGGTTATGTATGCCGTGGTGGTAGAATGTTAAATGAAGAGACCTATGAGAATTTTTGGGAATTATTTTCAGATATACCATCTTTAGATATGCCAGGTAAAAGTGTTAAAGAAGAAATTCTTAATTTTGATCATTTGCACCCAACACATGCACAGGCACGTTTAATTGATAAAGATGGAGTAATTCTAGATGTGACTAGTATGGGCTTTAATAATGCCGATCGTATGGCTCTTGGAAAACTTATGATCACACCAGCAGAAAAATTAGATAATAAGACTATTGAGGAATGGTTTAGCAATACACCACATTTCTTTGAAACTAATTTCTGGTATATGTGGCAAACAACCTTTGCTTTCCAAAAATGGTCTAGTCTTTTTGAGTTTAAGCGTTATATGGAACGTATGATTTTTGAATTTTCTCGTATTGAAACTTTAGAGGGTGTTACACGTACTCCTTACAATCAATATGAGTCCGTTATTCTTCCATTAAAAGCTTACTTAGATAACTTTGGAATTGATTTTAGCATGAATGCAACTGTAACTGATCTAGATTTCAAGTCAGGAGATGAAATTACAGTAACGGCTATGCATATAGAAGAAAATGAAGGTGAAAGGGTTATTCAATTGAATCCTAGAGACGTTTGCATTATGACAAATGGCTGCATGACTGACTGTGCAACCCTTGGTGATATGTACACACCTGCAGAATATAACCCAAGTAAACCAATCGCTGCTGAACTTTGGGCAAAAATAGCTAAAAAGAAAAGAGGTCTTGGAAATCCAGAACCCTTCTTTGGACATGCAAATGAAACTAACTGGGAAAGCTTTACCGTGACATGTAAGGGTAATAAATTCTTAAGCCTAATTGAAAAGTTCTCCACTAATATTCCTGGTAGTGGTGCATTAATGACATTTAAGGATTCCAATTGGTTAATGAGCATAGTTGTTGCAGCTCAACCACACTTTAAAAATCAGCCAATTGATACAACTATGTTCTGGGGATATAGCATATATACTGACAAAGTTGGTGATTTTGTAAAGAAAACAATGCGTGATTGTACAGGAGAGGAAATGCTAATAGAACTTCTACACCACATGCATATGGAAGACAAGAAAGATGAAATTATGGAGACAGTAGTTAATGTTATTCCATGTATGATGCCATATATAGATTCACAGTTCCAGCCTCGCAAGATGAGTGATCGTCCAAGTGTTGTTCCGGAAGACTCAACAAATTTCGCTATGATTAGCCAGTTCGTTGAAATTCCAGAAGATATGGTATTTACAGAAGAATATTCTGTACGAGCAGCAAGAATTGCGGTATATACACTATTTGATGTAAAAGATAAAAAGATTCGTCCAGTAACTCCTTATAGAAAGAATCCTAGGATATTAAAAGAAGCATTAAAAACTTCATTTAGATAAAAATTCGAAAAAATAAGTAGATTTGTTTATGCAAATCCTACTTATTTTTTTTTGAGGGATAAAATTAAGTTCTATCTATTACCTTCTTTGTTAATTTAAATTTTACCCACAATATTTACGAAATAAAAAACTGATGCACGATAAAATTATTAAATGAATATATTAATTATAAGAATATATATAAGGAGGTAATTTGGTGGGGATTCATTTAGTCAAATCAGGCGATACTGTTTGGTCAATTGCAAAACGATATGGAGTTTCAGCGCAGTCTATTATTGAAGCAAATGGATTACGAAACCCAGATCAGTTAGTTATAGAGCAGACGTTGTTTGTACCACTTGGCGAAAGAGACCGTATGATGAGTCCTAATGATATTAGGGGGAATATTGCTAGAGATTATGATTTGTATTTAAGAATGAATAATAGGGCCACACCAGGGGCTCCAAGGGAACTAATAGTGCAAAGAAATACGTTAATTAGTGTAGTGCTATTTTGGGAACCTGCATATGACGATGTACAGGTGAGTGGATATTATATTTTAAGAAATAATATTCCTATAGGTTCTACCCAAAATCGAGTTTTTGTAGATACATTCATTAAAATTGGCGAAACTTATGATTATAAGGTTACATCTTATACGTCAGATAAAATTTTCTCTGGTTACAGCAATATTGCAAGAGTAAGTATTACAACTTCTCTTGGCACCGTTTATTGGTCAAAAGCTAACCAATATTCTGGCTACTTAAAAGGTATAGATGTTTCTTTTTATACACCCGAATTAGATTGGAATAAAATTAAGAATGATGAAGTAAAATATGTTTACGTTAGGGCAGGAAATAGTGTGTTAAATAAGGGATATAACCCTGATTTTATGGCAGAAAAACATACCATAGGAATAAAATCTGCAGGGCTGCCAGTAGGATTCTATTATATTCCACACTGGTCTAATTTAGATTACGATTTAAATACAGCAAATGGTGAGGCTGAAAAATACGCTGACCATATATTAAGTATAATGAATAAAGCTTCAATAGATGGATATGGCGACTTACTTCCAGTCTTAGATATAGAACCTCCCCTAGGAGAAACGGATATCGGACTTACAGGAAAACAAATAGTTGATTGGGCTAGAGTATTTTGTGACCATTTTAAGTCATATACAGGAAGAACTATAATGATATATACAAATAGATCTTTCTGGAATGAATGGAACGTTACACCTGAAATTAATACACTAAATAATTTACCCCTTTGGAATGCTGAATTCTATGAATTTAGTAATTATTTAAAGCTTAGTGACGATACGCCGATGAGTTTTGGTGGGTGGCGCGGCTTTAATATTTGGCAATTCACACAATCCGCAATCATTGGTGGATACTCGCATATGGATCAAAATTGGTGCCCTTCACTTGACTTAATAATGCCACCGGCTAAACCAATAAACTTGAATGGATTTAATTCATCTTTAGGAACAGTTAATTTGAGCTGGAATAAAAACACTGAAATAGATCTAAAAGGCTACAATGTTTATAAAGATGGTGTTTGGATTTCAACAAATATTAAAAATTTCATCACAGTAACTGGTTTAATGGTTGGGGAAACATATGAATTTCAGGTTCAAGCGCTAGATGCATTTAACGATGTTTCAAATTCAGTTTCAATAAATGTATATATCTCTAGATGATAGCTACCTAAAAAAAGGAATGAAGCGACTAGCTCTTAATTACTTATGATATAATATTAAATATAATAACAATGTAGATAAGAACATAATTAACATAAAATATTTTAAGGCCTTTTTACCTTTGATGTTGTTTAATATATTCCTTTTAAAACAAATTTCAAGTATACTTTATTTTACTTTTATGATACAATATATTTAGATACTACAAACGATAATAATTATTAAAAAATATTTATTGGTGTTTATTAAAAAATTTATCGTTATAACCAATAAAAGTTGAAAATTATTTATTTAAGAGTATGTAATATGAGTACTATAATGTTAATGATAACATTTTAATATGGATAAATTTATATAAAATGGAGGGATGTCAAATGTCAATTTATGATTTTAAAGCAATTACAATCGATGGTGAAGAAATATCCTTGGAACAATATAAGGGAAAGGTATTGGTTATAGCGAATACTGCAAGTAAGTGTGGGTTTACACCACAGTATGAGGGTTTGGAGAAGCTTTATGAACAGTACAAGGATAAGGACTTTGAAATACTAGGTTATCCAAGCAATCAATTTGCTGGGCAGGAACCAGGTGAAAGTAATGAAATAAAGAATTTCTGCACAATTAATTATGGAGTGAGTTTTCAATTGTTCGAGAAGAGTGATGTAAGAGGGGAAAATGCTCTTCCGCTTTTTAAATATTTGACAGAAGAAACAACTTTCAAAGGGTTTGATCTGAATAAGCCTAATGAAAAAAGACTTAATGATATCCTCGACAAAAGATTTCCTGAATTCTTAGAAGGGGATTCAGTGAAATGGAATTTTACAAAATTCCTTATTGGTAGAGATGGCAATGTAGTCGGAAGATATGAACCGACAACTGAACCTTCGGCTATGTCAACAGATATTGAAAAATTATTAGCGGAGAATGATATACCTGCAATTGACAAATTAGAAGTTGACGTAGACAATAAAAAAATTTATACCGGCAAAGATGATGAAGAAGTTTTAAATTGTGAAGGAAAACCTTGCAACTTTGTATATAATGATAAAAATGATTAGTTAGTTAACTTATATATTAGGCTTATATTTTGAAATTTATGGGTATGGGAAAAATAGAATATTACAATTTATTTTAAAGGGAATTTGAAAGGATTAGCAAGGAGAATTTTACATAGAATTCCTCATTGCTAATCCTTTGATTTACTTAGATAAATCTTTTTTACTTCCATAATAAGAAACATTTATTTTTGTTCCTATATCTACAAGGGTACCGGCTTCGGCACTTTGCATGAATATTTTTTCCTTGTTATTTTTGGAATGATTTCCCTTATGGGCTTTGTCATCCATATTTATAGGTGTTTTCTCCCCAAGCTCTAATTGAATGTTATTTAGAAGTTCACCAGCATCATCAAGGGTTTTTCCATTTAATTGTGGGACAGTAACCTGTTCAATTTTTTTTCCTTGGCTTATAACTAAATCTACTTTGCCATCTTTTTCATAGGATGTATTTACCTCAGGTGATTGACTAATGACTAAACCCTGAGCAACACTATCACTATAATCATTTGAAATATTGCCAAGCAAAAAGCCATTATTAACTACAGTCTGATTTGCAATATCTTGAGTCCTTCCAATAAGAGATGGCACAAATTTATTTTCAACAACAGGTAGTTGTTCATCTGCCTGTTGTTTTTTTTCAACATGCTGTGTCTCATCTGACGATAAATTTTCATTTGAGTTTGGAACTGTACTTTCTACAATGGGAGCTGATGTATTAGTAGAAGTACCGTTGGATACAAATTTACCTAAAACGGAAGCAATCATAACCAAAATAATTGAGGCAATAATTATTTTTGCCTTTTTATTCTTAACGGTCTTCTTATTTCCCGTTATTACTTCTTTATCTTTTTTATTTGCTGCTTTTTCAGCGCTGGATGCTCCACTCATAACCGTTGTGAAATTATATTTTATATCAGAAAATATTGTTGCACCCATAAGCTTTGTAGCATCATCTAGGTTAGTATGCAGCTCCGCAGGAGATGATTTAACTTCGTAATTAGAATCTTCTTTAATTGCACTTATTATTTCAGTCATTTCCTTAGCCGTTTGGTATCTTTTAATAGGCTCTTTTTGCATCGCCTTCAAAATTACCTGGTTTATATTTTCAGGTATATCTGTAATGATTTCTTTGGGCGCAGTAACAGGCTCATGAATATGCATCATAGCTATGGAAATAGCGCTTTCTGCATTGTAAGGTACTTGACCAGTAATCATTTCATACATCACAATACCTAAGGAATATATGTCTGTTCTACAATCTATAAAATTCCCTTTTGCTTGTTCTGGAGAAAAATAGTGTACGGTACCCATAACTTTACTAGAATTGGTTACCGTTATTGAACCTATAACCTTAGCTATTCCAAAATCCATAACCTTAACTATATTATCTTCATCTACCATGATATTATCCGGTTTTATATCTCTATGAATTATATTGTTGATATGTGCACACTGAAGTGCTTTGGCTATTTGGAGTGATATATCTAAAGCATTTTGCGAAGTAAGTCTAGCATTTCCCTTTATTAATTGCTTTAATGTTTTTCCATTAATATATTCCATAACTATAAAATTAATATTGTTTTCTGCACCAACATCATGAATATTCACTATGTTTGTATGTGACAATCTTGCGATTGAAGTAGCTTCCCTTTTAAATCTGGCAACAAACTCTTCATCATTACTTAACTCTGCTTTTAATATCTTTACAGCGACAAATCTATTTAACAAGTGGCACTTTGCTTTATAGACAGTTCCCATACCACCTTCGCCAATCTTCTCTAATAACTCATATCTATTTAAAAGTAATGTTCCTATCATATTTAGCCTCCCATGAAAAACGGCAATGTATTTATTATAACATAGTGAACACTTATGAGACATTTAACTTTAATTAAACTATAGCATCAAATTTCATACTGAAATAGAATATATAAAGTGGGAAAAAGTCAAAAGTGTAAAAAAAAAGAAAGTATCTAAAGGAATTTTGTATATTTTGTAGAATAAAGAAGTATTACTTTATTATATAAATGCGAAGTGGGGGTTAAATATGAAACTTTCGGTAAAATTATTCAAAATTGTATTTTTAATGAATTTAATTGCAATATCTTTTCTTTACATGTTCTCAAAAACTTTTTTACTAAAGAGCTTCACTGATATTGAAATTAATAAAGCTCACACAGATGCTAAAGTTGTGCTTAATTATATTCAAAACGATCTGCATAAGATGAATTCTATGAATGTAGACTATGCAAGATGGGATAACACTTATAATTATTTAAATAATAGAAATGATGATTATGTATCTAGTAATTTTGGTGATACAACTTCTATATCAAAGGGAAAGATAAACTTAATTTTTATCACTGATAGATTTGGAAATATAGTTTTTAAAAAAAATATTGAAAATCAACAAAAGCATGTATTTACGGAATCTTTAGCTAAAACTATAACTTCAGATGTTTCTAAATTATTAGCCAATAGTAAAACTAAAAATATTACGGGATTTATCGTGTATAATAAAATCCCAATTTTAATTTCTGCTGAAAGAATTACAAAAAGCAACGGGTCAGGCAATAGCCATGGTATTTTTATTTTTGCGAAATATTATGATGAAAATGAGATAAAGTTGCTTAACCAAAATACAGAGCGTCAATCAGAGTTAATTACTTATGATAAGAACTTAATTTTTAATAGTGATTCCGAAAAGAAAGATACATTTGTTAAAGTAACTAATGAAAAATTCATTACGAGTTATGCATCACTTAACAATATATTTTCGCAACCTTCTTTTTTTGTTAAGATTACAGCACAAAGAAATATTTTTAGAAATGCCCAAAACACCGTTAATTTCTTCCTTTTAATTTTACTTGCGGCCTTAATTTTGTTTTCCTTAAGTATTTTTATATTAATACATGTGTTTGTTATAAAAAAAATTAAGATCATAAACTCAATAGTTGATAATGTACATAATTCTCATGATGTATTTACAAGTATATTCGTAAAAGGAAACGATGAAATTTCTGAACTTGCATCCAAATTTAACAATATGTTTTATAGATTAAAAAAATCTGATAAAATCATAATTTCACTTGCAAATTATGACACCCTTACAGGTCTTGCAAACAGAAAAAAAATACTTGAAAACATCAGTGATTTACTAGAAAATGAAAAGGAGAATTTAGCCTTTTTCTTCATAAATCTGGATAAATTTAAAGCTATAAATGACAGTTTTGGTCATGAAGTAGGGGACCTAGTTCTTGTAGAAGTGGCAGAGAGATTAAAGAATAATACAAAATCTGCGGATATAGTAAGTAGAATCGGCGGCGATGAATTCATAGTAATTATCAGAGACTTAAAGTGTTTAACAAATGCAACAAAAATTGCAGAAAGATTTGTGAAATCATTGTGTGATGCTTTTGTTTATAATGAGGAGCTTCTATATATTGGCGCAAGTATAGGAATTAGCTTATTTCCGCAGCATGGGACTGATGTAGATACTTTAATAAAAAATGCAGATTTAGCTATGTATGAAGTTAAAAAGAACGGGGGCCGTGGGCATATTCTATATAACAAAATCATGAATGATAATAATATTCATATGTTAGAAACGGAAAAAAACTTAAAGAATGCTATGGAGAAAAATGAATTTATAGCTTATTATCAACCGATAATAGATTTAAAATCAATGAGAGTCTTAAGTGCAGAATCTCTCATAAGGTGGAAACGAGGGGACAGAATTATTCAGCCTATAGAATTTATCCCAATTGCAAAGAAAATAGGCAAAATGGTAGAAATCGATAATTGGATGCTATATAATGCTTGCGCACAGTGTAAAAACTGGCAAATGTTAGGTGCAAGGAATTTTAGTATATCTGTAAATACATCTTATAAACAATTAATTCAATTGAATTTTGTCCAATTAGTAATGAATATATGTCGCGAGCAGCTATTAGATCCTAGGTGTTTAAATATTGAAATTACTGAGGATGAGGCCATGGAGGACATTGATTTAATAATAAAAGTACTTTTAGAACTAAAATCTTGTGGGATTAAAATCTCAATGGATGATTTTGGTACAGGACATTCTTCTCTTGGTTGGTTAAGCAAACTTCCTATTGATACAATCAAAATAGATAGATCACTTATAACAAATTTGGATAACAACTCTAAAAACATATTTATAGTTAAATCTATAATAGCAGTTGCTAACAGGTTAAGTATTAAAGTTATTGCAGAGGGAATTGAAACAGAAACAGAATTTGATACGTTAAAGGAACTAGGATGTGAGTGTATTCAAGGGTATTTAATTGGAAAACCAATGTCTGCATCTGATTTTCAATATAATTTTATCAATAAAAAGTGAAAACAGAAGGCTGTTTTACTTTTAAAAGTAAAATAGCCTTCTGTTTTTTATTTTTAAGAGGAAATTTCAATTTCCCCGTTTATTGTATAATCTTTACCGTTAACACATAAAGTTATTGGTTGCTTACTTTCGCTGGTAATAATAACTTTATGTGTTTTAATATTTATGTTAAGTAATGATCCTCTAAACAAAACTTTAAAAGAGAATGAACTCCAATTTTTTGGTATAAAAGGATTTAAAATAAGTTTGCCATCTATTACTCTCATTCCACCAAAGCCTTCAACTATGGACATCCAGGTTCCAGCCATACTAGTAATATGACATCCATCTTTTGTATCATTATTGTAATTATCTAAATCTAGTCTTGCAGTTCTAAGATACATTTCATAAGCTTTTTCATGTTTTCCTAATTTTGCAGCAAGGATAGTATGTACACAAGGAGACAAAGATGACTCATGTACTGTTCTTGACTCATAAAATTCAAAATTTCTTCTTATGGTATCTAAATCATATCTATCTTGTAGAAAATATATTCCTTGTAATACATCTGCTTGTTTTATAAAGCAAGATCTAAGAATTCTATCCCAAGACCATTTTTGATTCAATGGTAAATTTTTATGATCCAAGTCTTTTACAAGAATCTGCTGCTTATCCATATAACCATCTTGTTGCATAAATATCCCTAGTTCTTCATCTACTGGATAATACATATTTTTAATGATATCTTGCCATTTACTAACTTCTGCTTCTTTTAAACCTAATTTATTTACTAACTCTGAATATCTCCCAGGTTCATTATTTTTTAAATGATTAATTACACAAGTAGTATATTCTAGTGTCCAAGCAGCAATTCT
>DAVZGU010000029.1:0-10865 GCA_052274215.1 Clostridium sp.
AGATTGAGTTTGGTAATGGAAATTGCTAATGTTTTAAGCAGATCCCTTTTGCATTCATATTATTTGCACTCCCTTACCAATGAAGAAAATAATTTAAGCCCTGTTTAAAATGATTTAATTAATCTTAAATAATTATCCGCAATTTAAATTCATAAATTTCATATAATATAAAAATAAGCAATACAATTAAACTAATAATTGTATTGCTTATTTTTATAGCTTGTTTATACTTTTTATTCTGTTAAGTATAATTCTCTTCCATTGAATGAATTATCTAACTTATCCATATAATCCAATACTTTACCTGTTCCGAGTGCTACGCATGAAATCGGATCCTCCGCTAGATATACCGGAACTTTAGTAACCTCTTGTATGAGCTTACCTAAGCCTTTTAACAATGCACCTCCACCAGTCATAACTATGCCTTTATCAGCTATATCTGCTGAAAGCTCAGGTGGTGTTTTTTCTAATACGGAATGTGCACATCCTGCTATTAAAGATACCGCCTCTTTTAAAGCTTCTCTCATTTCTTCTGATGATACTTCTAAATTCTTAGGAAGACCTGTAATTAAATCTCTCCCTCTTATCTCCATGCTTGTCTCTTCGTCTTGTTTATAAGCACAACCTATGTTGATTTTTAAATCCTCTGCAGTCCTCTCACCAATCATTAATTTATGTTTTTTTCTGATATATTTTATAATCTCTTCATCAAACTTGTCACCAGCTACTTTAACTGATTCACGTACAACCATGCCTCCTAAAGAAATAACTGCAATATCAGTTGTCCCTCCACCAATGTCAATAACCATATTACCACTTGCTCTAGTAATATCGAGTCCCGCTCCGATTGCCGCTGCTAGTGGTTCTTCTATAAGTTGAACTTTCTTAGCTCCGGCATTTCTGCCTGCATCTTCTACCGCTCTTCTTTCCACTTCCGTTGCTTCGCAAGGTACACATATTACAACTTTTGGAGAAGATAGTCTTCTTTTCCCACAAGCCTTCTTTATAAAATGATTTAACATTTTTTCAGTTATGTCATAATCCGAAATAACACCGTCCCTCATAGGACGTATTGCCACAATATTGCCTGGTGTTCTTCCTATCATCTGCCTAGCTTCTTCTCCCACTGCCAATACCCTATTATTATTTCTATCTATGGCAACAACAGAAGGTTCTTTTAAGATAACACCTTTTCCTTTAATATATACAAGTACTGTAGATGTACCCAAATCTATTCCCATATCTGTACCCATTCTAAAAAAAAACATTTCAAAACCACTCCTGCTCTTTAGTATATTCAATATTTAAATTATACTAAACTCTATTCTATAAAGCTATAAGAAAACCCTTTTAATTTAAAAATTTTTTTATAGTTTTTAGCTTCGAATGTTTTTATCCTTGTGCTTCTTTGTATTTCAATTTAGTTGCTCTTCCACCTCTTATATGTCGCTCAGCTTTATTTATATCCAAAATTGTTTTTGCATCGCTTGCAATTTGAGGATTTATTGTGGGCAATCTTTCCGTCATATCCTTGTGTATAGTGCTCTTGCTAACGCCAAACACTTTGGCAGTTCTTCTTATTGTAGATTTTGACTCAATAATATACTTAGCAACTTCTAGTACTCGATCTTCAATATAGTCTTTCAAGTGTTGCCTCCTTAACCCTTATATATTTATAAATATGCATTATCTTGCTTTTAAATTCCATTCCAATTAGTCATCTTCCAATATATTTTTAAAAAATGGCTAATTGAGATGGTTATTGGTTATTTTTTAGCTTCTGCCGGTTGATATTTCTCATATTTTACATATTTAGCAGGATCAATATTCTTATTACTCTGCAAAACTTCAAAATGCAAGTGAGATCCATATTCTTCCTTGAATGAATTTAAACTAGTGTTTCCCACTGTACCAATTTGTTGTTTTTTAGTTACTTTATCACCTTTTTTTACTAATATTTTTTCATCTAAATTAGTACTGTTAGTAACAAATCCATTTTGATGATCTATTTGAACCATCTTACCTTTTTGACCATTAACGTCAGTACCAACTTCTTTAACTATTCCATCCATAACCGCTACAACTGGCTCACCTATTTTTGCTTGAATGTCAATACCTAAATTTGTTCTATAGCTTCCATCAGTCTTCCACACTACTGAATCAATATCTTTTGAATATGCCCTTGCGAGTAATCCATTTGCTACAGGATTTTCAAATTTAGCATTCACTGATTTAGAAACTGCTGATGCTGAATTTCCTGTTGTAACCTTTTTAATGTTCGGTACTGGCTTAAGTGCTTTAGCCTTAGCTTGTTTTTCTTCTTTTACTTGAAGAGCACCCTCATATTCTTTTTGTTGCGCTTTTATAACATCTCCTGCATTTGCTTGTTCCTTTTGTAATACTTCTTGCTTGCTTGAAAGTTTCTTATTATTATTTGCTGTTATAGACGCTACTGTAGCTACTATACATAAACAAACAAATAAAATTACATAGAATCCTTCCTTCTTAAAAAAGTTTAATGTCTTATTGTTTGCGTTCTTATCCATACAAACACCTCCACTTGTATTTTTGTCCATATTTTATTAAAACATACATATTTCCTAAAATTTATTTAAGTTTATTCTATATTTTAATAATACTTATAGTTTATAGTTTAAAATATATTTTAAATTTCAAATTATCTACTCTTAGTTTTGCTTAAATTATCTCCTGCGGAGCTATTTATTATCTCCTTCAGAGCTGCTTATCCTCAAGCTTATTTTTACAAAAAGCAAAGCTGATTATCCATTTTTATAGAGGATAACCAGCTTGAATGTATTATTTTTCATTTGGATATAACAGTTCCTTGATAATAATGAGTTAATATTTCAATATATGTTTTCCCATCTTTCGCCATAGCATCCGCACCCCATTGACTCATTCCTACACCATGACCATATCCGCTGCAATCTATTTCCATGTTGCTTAAATTAAACTTTATTTCAAAATTCGATGATTTTAAACCGAGCATTGTTCTAAATTTACTACCTGTCATGGTTATATTCCCTACCTTGATATTCTTGACACTTCCTGCCTCAGTCCTATCAATTACTGTTATTTGCTTCTTAATATTGGTTGAGGTTACCTTAGCATTATTGTAGTTGTTATTTATAATTCGGCTTAGATCTTTATACTTAAAAGTTTTACTACTCTTAAAGCTTCCCGCTCTTTCTTCGCCTGGGCTTTCCACACTCCTTAAATAAGGTATACTATCGCTAAATACCTCTTCAGAATTTTCCGTTTTTCCACTGCTAGTTGCAAAATAATAAGGTTCCATTACTAAGTTATTGTTATATGTTAAAACTTGTCCTAGTGTCCCTTCAACTGCCATTTTAATCTTACTCCAATTTTCTTCACCAGAAGTTCCCCATTCTTTTATACGTTCTCCCTTAGTCCTATAAACTTGGCAGTGGACTGTATCGCATAAATTAGCTCCATTACCATTTTTACACGGGGTTCCACCCATTTCTGTTACATGAGCTAAAGCATAAGTCCTAGCCGCCACTGCTTGAGATTTTAAAGCTTCTATTCCAAAAGCAGCTGGCATTTCCGCTGCAACAACTCCCGTAACATATTCTTCTAAATTAAGTTCTTTTATAGTATTTTCTTTTGACATAAAAACTTTAACTTTAGTGATTTTAGCTAGTGAACTATATTTGGTAATACTTTCATTGTCTTCTACCTTAATTGCAGAGTTTTTACTCTTATTTATACTTTTATTATTTCCTACCCCCACTATTAAAACAGAAGTAACAACTATAAATGCAATAAATGCAGTTATTAATAGAAGGACATTTTTTAAATGTACTGTAATAAAAACTCTTCTCATTTTTTTCTCCTCTCGTTATAAAACAACCTTTACCTTATACATATTAAATAACCATAAAAAATATTACTTTTTCCAATTTACTAAATCCCTGTAAAATAATAGTGCATGCTATTATGCATTTACTAATAGAGATAACGGATAAAAAGATTTAGATAATTTGTAACCAAAAGGCACCCCAAAAAAATAACTAGTCATTGTGCTAGTATATTATTTTTAGGTGCCTATTCTAAAATAATTGGAATATAACAACTTATATATTCCAACTATCCAAGTTTGAATTATAAATAAACCGCCATACACTTTTATTGATTATTGAGTTTCCCTGTTATTTATGAGAACCCACTCTTTCTATATCTGCTCCTAGCCCCTTTAATTTCTCTTCAATAGAAACATAACCTCTATCAATATGATATATATCATTTATTGTAGTTGTACCCTCTGCTGTAAGTCCTGCAAGTATTAATGCTGCTCCCGCTCTCAAGTCTGTAGCTGTAACTTCTGAACCGGTAAATCTATCTATTCCTTCTATTACAGCGCTTCTACCATTTATTTTTATATTTGCTCCCATTCTCTTTAATTCTGCGGCATGCATAAATCTATTCTCAAAAATAGTTTCTGTAATTATACTCGTTCCTTTTACTGTACACAATAAACTCATCATCTGAGCTTGCATATCTGTAGGGAACCCAGGGTATGGCATAGTTTTTATATCTATTGGGTTTAACTTTTTTCTACCATCAACTATTATGCTATTTTTATTAATTTCTATTCCTACTCCCATCTCTGTAAGTTTTGCTATTATTGGTTTTGAATGAATTTCATCAATGCCATTAATTTTAAACAAGCTTTTCGTTATTGCAGCAGTTATCATAAATGTACCCGCCTCTATCCTGTCATATATCGGCTTATAAACAACTTCTTTAAAATCTTTAACACCTAAAATTCTTATAGTGTCTGTTCCTTCTCCATATATTTTTGCTCCCATAGCCCTTAAGAACTTTGCTAGGTCTACAATTTCTGGCTCTTCTGCTGCATTTCCTATTATTGTTTCTCCCTCAGCTAGCGTTGCTGCCATCATTATATTTTCTGTAGCACCAACTGACGGATAATCTAAATATATATTGCTGCCTATTAGTTTTTTTGCTTTTGCTTCCACATATCCATGACCTACTGATACCTCTGCACCTAAAGCTGCTAATCCTTTTAAATGCAGATCAATAGGCCTAGTTCCAATATTGCATCCACCTGGTAGAGAAATTTTGAAGTTTCCGAATCTTCCAAGCATAGGACCCATTATTAAAAAAGATGCTCTCATTTTTCTAACTAATTCATCGTTAGCTCCATTATTAAATAAATTAGCAGTATTAATTTTCACCATTTTAGTAGTTTTATCTATATTAATATCTGCTTTAAGAGATTTTAGTACATCACAAATTACAAATACATCCTCAAGCATAGGCGCATTTTCAATGGTACAACTATTACCATTTAATATTGTTGCTGCAAGTATAGGAAGAACCGAATTTTTAGATGCACTAATATCCACTTCACCTTCTAATTTTTTTCCACCTTTTATAACTAATTTATTCATTTACTTCCTCCATTATATTGTTATTTTTAATAAGTTGTAATTATTTCAGGTGTACCAATGATAATGTATCTTCCAGATGAATAATTACATACAGCATAATTAAAATCAATTAACTTTTTATTGATTACCAGCTCATCGTATTTTTTAGTATATGCTATAGTACTTAGTCCATTGTTTATACTCACAGTCTCAATATTATAAGTTCCATGGGATTTCAAAACTTTTATTATCCTATTATTAACACCATAAATATCTTCGTTTTTACCACTTTCACTACTCTCTCCAATTTTCGCCTTTAGGTATTGAAAATATTTGATGTTTTTACCTCTATACCCAATGCTAGCTCTAACTTTGTTTTTAAGAGATACTAGTCCATTTTCATTACCTATCTTGCTTATGTTTATCGTTATATCATTCTCATTTTTGTATTTTAAGGCCTCTATATATCCTTCAACATTTTCACCAGAAAACTCTATACAATAAGAATCCTCATTTTCGGAAATATTTAATTTTGTTTTTTTGCTATTAAGTTCTAAAGACTTAATTAAATAGTCACAAAATTGTTTTGGTTCTTCTCCAGTTTTAAAGCATGTTTTCAATCCATACTCCACAGTTTTGCTTTTAGTTTGGAGTAATATTTCATCGAATAAATTAACTACCTCCTGTGCATTTGAGATTTTAATATTAATTTGTAAAATAATTAGACTTAATACTATACATAAAAGTGCGATACTTTTTCTTTTCATTTTAATCCCCCTACCCTTCAATTAAATTCTTGACCATAATTTATTTTTTTATTCTATAAATAATGGTTTTTTGATATTCATTTTTTAATAAAATCATCCCCCAGCACAAGTGTGAAGAGGGCTATTTGATTCATTATATAGGTAGGGTTATTATAAGAATAGATATAAAGCATATATCTATTCTTTATATTATTAATATATAAAATTTTAGTGGAAATGTGATAAAAAAAATTTAACGACATTTCAGAAGGAAAGTCTCCCACTTCTATAAGTAGAAGTTACATACTATAACAAAGAGAAAACTTCAGCGGGAGTATAAATCTCCTTCTGAAGTCGTTAATATTGCAGCTCCACAGGAGATGATTTAACGCCATTTTTAAGTATAAAAAAAAATGAAGATATATTAATATCCTCATTTTATAATCTCTATCCTTTTGTTTTGATTCTTTCAAGTGCTCTTAAAATAGCATTCTCTGTTCTTTTAAAGCCAATTCCATCCTTATGACGTAATCTTTCTTCTGCTCTTTCTTTAGCTTGTCTTGCTCTTTCTATATCTATATTTTCTGGCCATTCACAGGCACTGCATAACATTTTCACTTCGCCATGAATCACTCTTAAAACCCCCGTTGATGTAAAAGCTTTTAACTTTTTACCACTTACATCTGTGAAAGTTGTAACCGTTGGTTTTAATGGAGATATCATTGGAACATGATTCGCAAGAATAACAAATCTACCATCATCACCCTCAGTGTTCAAACTCGTGATTTCACCACTATAAAACTCCTTTTCTGGAGTTAGTATAGTAAGCTTTATATGCTTTTCCATATAAAAACACTTCCATTTCTATGCACATATTCTTAAAACTTAATTATTAACTAGTCATAGTTTTTGCTTTTTCTACTGCTTCTTCTATAGAACCAACAAACATAAATGCTGCTTCTGGTAAGTCATCATGCTTTCCTTCAAGGATTTCCTTAAATCCCCTTACTGTTTCTTTTACCGGCACAAATTTACCCTTCATTCCAGTAAATTGCTCCGCTACAGTAAATGGTTGAGATAAGAATCTTTGAACCTTTCTTGCTCTTAATACCACCGTTTTATCTTCTTCAGATAATTCATCTATACCTAGTATTGCAATGATATCTTGAAGTTCTTTATATCTTTCAAGTATATGTCTAACCTTTATCGTAACATCATAATGTTCCCTACCAACTATTCTAGGATCAAGCATTGTTGATGTAGATTCTAATGGATCTACTGCTGGATAAATACCAAGTTCAACTATTCCTCTAGAAAGTACTGTAGTAGCATCAAGATGACTGAATGTAGTAGCTGGTGCAGGATCCGTTAAATCGTCTGCCGGTACATATACAGCTTGCACAGATGTAATAGATCCTTGTTTTGTAGATGTAATTCTCTCTTGTAATTGTCCCATTTCCGTAGCAAGTGTTGGTTGATAACCAACCGCACTTGGTATTCTGCCAAGTAGTGCAGACACCTCTGAACCTGCTTGTGTAAATCTAAATATATTATCTATGAATAACAGTACATCTTGACCATGATCTCTAAAATACTCTGACATAGTAAGCCCAGTTAACGCAACTCTCATTCTAGCTCCAGGTGGTTCATTCATCTGTCCAAAAACTAAAGCTGTTTTAGATATAACTCCTGACTCTTTCATTTCATTATAAAGATCATTACCTTCTCTAGTTCTCTCACCAACTCCGGTAAATACCGATAGTCCATTATGTTCTTTTGCAATATTATTCATAAGTTCTTGAATAAGAACTGTTTTACCAACTCCTGCGCCACCAAAAAGACCAATTTTTCCACCTTTTTGATATGGTGCTATTAAGTCTATTACCTTAATACCAGTTTCAAACATTTCCGGTTCAACGGACTGTTCTTCAAATGTTGGTGCTAATCTATGAATAGGCATATATTTATCGACTTTAACTTCTCCCATTTCATCCATAGGCTTTCCAAGAACGTTAAATAACCTTCCTAGCACTACATCTCCGACTGGGACTGATATTGGACTCCCTGTATCAAACGCCTCAAGCCCTCGTCTTAACCCTTCTGTACTCTCCATAGCTACTGATCTTACAATATCATCACCAATATGTTGCTCAACCTCAGCTACAACTACTCTATCTTCCATTTGAATTTCGATACTATTGTAAATATTAGGAAGACTATCTGAGTCAAACTTTATGTCTATAACAGGGCCTATTATTTGAACTACTTTTCCTATATGTCCTGGCATTGTTTTCACTCCTTTTTACCTTTGAGCTTCCGCTCCTCCAACTATTTCTGAAATTTCTTGCGTAATTGCACTTTGTCTAATTCTATTATAACTTAAATTAAGTTTATCAAGTATATCATTAGCATTGTTAGTAGCTGATCCCATAGACTCCATTCTAGCCCTGTGTTCGCTAGCTTTGGAATGAAGCATGGAATTTAGCATTTTCCCACCTAAAAACAATGAAGTAATTTCATACATTGACTTTTCATCTATTGCTTCAATGTCCACATACTCTTTACTAATATTCTCTTCATTTTCAAAATTTAGAGGAAGTAATTTTTCAATTATGACTTCATTTTTTAGTGCTGAGATAAGTTTTTTATAAACAACATGAACTTCACCTACCTCACCACTATTATACATACTAAGTGCATGATTAATAATAGTAGTAGCTTCCTTTTGAGTAGGCACATCTGAAATTTCAACGTATTCAGCCACAGTTTTAATATTTAGCTTTTTAAGTAAAGCTCTTCCTTTTTGTCCTACAATAATTACATCGTAATCTTCTTTACTACTTTTTAAACTAACTATCATTTTGTTTGCTACTGACCAATTAAAGCCGCCACAAAGGCCTGTATCTGAGGTCAATAAAACATACATTTTTTTGCTGTTATTATTCCCTCTTATATAGATACTATCATCTTCATAATTAATTTTAACCTGCTTAACAGTTTCCTCAAGCTCATTTAGATAATTATTGTTAATATCTACCTTATCCCTTATCTTCTTGTATTTAGATGTGGCAACTAGTCCCATGGCTCTGGTGATTTTTGTAGTATTTGTTATGGATTTTATTCTTCGCTTAATTGCAATAAGCCCCATACCTGCCATGTTTCACCTCTCCTTAGCCTTGATAAATATATTATCAAGGCAAATTAATTTTCACCTAAAGGTGCTGCACTAACGATTTCCTTTTGAGATATCGTTAATATTTTTCAATTAAAAATATTTTTTTAAATTCTTCTATAGCTTCACTAAGTTGTTGTTTTATTTTATCATCTAGTACCTTATTATCTACTATTTCTTTACCCACTTCTCTATGATGTGTATCCATATACTCCAAGAATTCACTCTCGAATCTTGTTACTTGATGTACTGGAATATCCATAAGATAGTTATTTGCTCCAGCAAAGAAAATCATAACTTGTTTCTCTACTGACACTGGCGTATATTGATCTTGCTTTAATATTTCAATTAATCTTTTCCCTTTTTCTAATCTCATTTTTGCATCTTTATCAAGATCTGTACCAAATTGAGCAAAAGCTGCAAGTTCTCTATATTGAGCAAGTTCTAATCTCAAAGTTCCTGTAACTTGTTTCATAGCTTTTATTTGAGCATTTCCACCAACTCTTGATACAGATATTCCAGCATTAACAGCCGGTCTCTGCCCTGAGTGGAACAATTCAGCCTCGAGAAATATTTGCCCATCTGTTATAGAAATAACATTAGTTGGTATATAAGCAGTAACATCTCCTGCAAGTGTTTCTATTATAGGAAGTGCAGTTAATGATCCTCCACCTAATTTATCTGACAGTTTTGCCGCTCTTTCGAGTAGTCTTGAATGAATATAAAATACATCTCCTGGATAAGCTTCTCTGCCTGGCGGTCTACGAAGTAGTAGAGACATGGCTCTATATGCTACTGCGTGTTTAGATAAATCATCATATACTATTAATACATTTTTACCATTATGCATGAAATATTCTCCCATACTACATCCAGCATAGGGTGCCAAATACTGCAATGGAGCTGAATGAGAAGCTGTAGCCGCTACAACTATTGTGTAGTCTAATGCTCCCATTTCAGATAATGTGTTAACAATATGTGCAACAGTAGATTGCTTTTGTCCAATAGCTACATATATACATGTAACATCTTTACCTTTTTGATTTAAAATAGTATCTATAGTTAATGCTGTTTTACCTGTTTGTCTATCTCCAATTATAAGTTCTCTTTGACCTCTTCCAATTGGTACCATAGAGTCTATTGCTTTTATTCCTGTTTGGAGCGGTTCTTTAACTGATTGCCTTTCAATAACTCCAGGCGCTTCTACTTCTATTGCTCTTGTTTCTGTAGTCCTAATTGGACCTTTACCGTCTATTGGTACACCTAAAGCATCTACAACTCTTCCTATTAAAGCCTCGCCTACAGGAACTTCTACTACTCTACCAGTTCTTTTTACTATGTCCCCTTCTTTGATTCCTTCTTCTGGCCCCAAAAGTACACATCCGACATTGTCCTGTTCTAGATTCAGTGCCATCCCAAATATTCCATTAGGAAACTCTAAAAGTTCACTTTCCATACATTCATCTAACCCATATACTCTAGCAATACCATCACCTATTTGAATTATTA
>DAVZGU010000030.1:0-10677 GCA_052274215.1 Clostridium sp.
ATCTAAAGTTGGATTTTGGAATATTCTTCCTATAAATTTTGTTCTTTTATGTTCAGGAAGCGATGATATATCTCTTCCATTTAAACAAATCGAACCCTTATCAGGTAATATTGAACCAGATATTAAATTTAAAAGAGATGATTTGCCGGCACCGTTGCTACCTACTACAGTAATAAAATCTCCCTTATTTAAATGAAGGTTCAAATTGTTAAATATAACTTTTTCATTTATTGTATCCCTGTTAAAAACCTTTTGAAGATTATTTATCTGAAGCAATTGAAACACCTCCTGACGTAAATTTCTTTAACATTTTAAAACTTAAATTAAACTTTCGCCCATTCAAGGACAAAGCAAATATAACAATTATACAAGTTATAAGTTTTAAATCCGTTGGAGGTAAGCCTAAGTTTAAAGCAAGAGATATACTTCCTTTATATAATATTGAGCCTAAAATTGCAGTAGTTGTTGGAAGTAACCATGAAGTTTTTCTAAAAATGGCTTCTCCTAATATAACAGAAGCGAGCCCCATAACTATAATTCCAGTTCCCATGCCTACATCAGAAAATCTTTGATATTGAGCCATCATAGAACCTGAAACTGCTACAAGACCATTTGAAAGCATAAGACCAAGTATTTTAATAGTCCCTATATCAATTCCTAAGGAAGTTACCATTTGAGGATTATCTCCTGTAGCTCTTAATATAAAACCAAGTTTTGTCTTTAAAAACAAATCTAAAACTATCTTAGCTAAAATAGCAAATAAAGCAATTATGATTACTGGAGGAATATCATTAGAAAAAATAGTGTTCTGTGAAAATAATGGTACATTAGCTTTACCCATTATTCTAAGATTTATTGAATACAGGCCTACCATAACTAAAATACCTGAAAGTAAATTTGTTATTTTAAGCTTCACATGAAGTATTCCAGTAATTCCTCCAGCCATTACCCCTGAAACAAAAGCTAAAATTAATGATACATAAGGATTTACACCTTTTATTAATGTGGCTGCTGTAACTGCAGCACCTAATGCAAATGTTCCATCTACAGATAGATCCGGGAAATCTAATATTCTATAAGTTACATAAACTCCTATAGCCATTATTGCAAATATAAAGCCTTGTTCTAGTATATTTATAATAAGTCCATCCATTACTTAGCACCGCCCTTATTTAGCGCTGCTTTTGCCTTTAAATCAGCTGGTATAGTGATTTTAAGTTTGCTTGCTGTGTCTTCATTTATGCTAAGTGTTGTTTCCTTTAAAGTTTGTATAGGCATATCATTTGGTTTTTTACCATTTATGATATCTACCGCCATAAGACCTGTTTGGAAACCAAGTTTATAGTAGTCTATACCTTCTGTAGCTAATGCACCAGCATCTACATGGGCTTTTTCAGCGCCTATTATAGGGATTCCTTTTTCAATGGATTTTGAACTGATGAGAGGCATTGAAGATGCTACTAAGTTATCAGTTGTTGTATATAAAACATCAATTTTAGGAAGCAATGAAGCTAATGCTTGTGATATATCATTAGAACTTGAAATACCCACAGCTACTATTTCTAAATTCATCTTTGAACCTTGTTCTTTTGCCATTTTTACTTGGATTTCTGAATTTGCTTCACTAGTATTATATAATATACCTACCTTTTTACAGTTAGGTTTTAGTTTTTTAATTAAGTTAAATTGTTTATCCATAGGCAATGTATCACTAGTGCCTGTAACATTTGTATCAGGTTTGTTTAAAGATTTTACAAGACCGGATTTAACGGGATCAGTTACAGCAGTTATAAGTATAGGAATACTTTTAGTACTGTTATATGCTGCCTGTGCTGAAGGCGTTGCTATAGCATATATTAAATCCTTTTTGGTTGAAGTGAAATTGCTTGCAATAGTTTGAGCTGTTGGAATATCTCCTTGGGCATTCTGAAAGTCTATTTTTATTTTTTCACCATCTTTAAACCCCTTAGAACTAAGGGCGTCTATAAATCCTTTGTGAGCTTTGTCTAGTGCGGGATGTTCTACAAGTTGAATTATCCCAATGCTTGTCATCTTACCTTCACTTTTTGTTTTAGCAGTCGAACAACCTGCTAAAACTGAGGCACCTAAAAACAACGTACCAATTACACATAATAATTTCTTTTTTGCTACCATACTACCATCCTCCTAAAATATTTAATTATAAAAATAAAAGCCACTATTAAGTTTATAGTTAGCTTTATTTACGTCTTAATTCCTACCATTATTACACTACCATACTACCCTACCATACTACATGTTACATGCTACAAAATACGTTCACTACATTATGATTTTATGTTAAATTTGTTATTAATATTATATCATTTTTTTCAAATTGTCAATATATTTCTAAATATTAGAAGCTTAAATTATAAAATTTCAGTTAATAAATATCAGGTATAGAACGATGTGAAAGCCCTATTACAACTTCATTCAAATGGAGCAAACCTATACTTAAAAATATACATACACTTATATGTTCACCAGATCTCGCTATTCCTATTTTCCCACCTACATTTAATCCATTAGCTTTAGGTGCAACTTGGGCTAAAGCATCTTTAGTAGCACCAGCTACAGCACCCTCATGAACATGACAATCCTTTATAAGTCCACCTCTTTTGGAGGCTACGATAGCACTTTCAATTACCTTTGTAGTAAATGCTGAAAAATTACCTCCAATATCTATTGCGGTAACTAATATCCCTTTTTCTTTGTAAGCTACGATAAATTTTTCTTCACTAGCTCTTGAACATAGTGACATTTTCACAGAAATTTTAGCAATATCTGTACTTTTATGATCCATAAGTATCACCTCTAAATTAATATTTTTCACTTTTAGTATAGCATATATTATACTTGCATCCAAAAGTTTTATCATTTTATATTTTTTAGGCTACGAACACGATTCCGTAGGATATAGCTAAAACCCAGCTCCTTACTACCTCATTGACTAACTCCCTCATTATAAATATAATATATATAATGCACAGGGAAAGGAGCTGTAATGTATGTCACAAACCACAAAAAAAGCTTTAGCATCATCATTGAAAAAACTAATGAATACTACTCCATTAACAAAGATTACAATTAATGATATTGTTAGCGACTGTGGAGTAAATCGCCGTACATTCTACTATCACTTTCAAGATATCTATGCACTTTTAGAATGGATTTTCGAAACTGAAGTTTCTAGTGTCATGGCGGAAAATAAAACGTATCAAACATGGCAACAGGGATTTTTGCAAATATTTCTCTATTTAGAGCAAAATCATAAAATGGTGTTAAATACCTATAATTCCATCGGGCGTGAGTATTTGGAAACCCATTTATACAATGCAGTGTACACCCTTGTCTTTAATGTTGTTGATGAGATCGCCGTGGACATAAAGATTTCGGAAGAAAAAAAAGAATTTATAGTTAATTTTTATAAATTTGCGTTTGTAGGGTTATTGCTTGACTGGATAAAAACCAATATGACTAAAAATTCCGAGCAAATCATTGATGATCTCAATAAAATAATAAGTGGAGATATCCATAGAGCATTATTAAAATGCGAAATACAATAAAAGAGAACAAGGAAAATTAACTCTCTCCTTGTTCTCTTTCTTATACATTTAAATTAAGCCTTCAAGTGTTGTGTTTTTCAATAGCTTCTTTACAATCATTTCAGCAGGTAGAGGACGTCCGCTATATAATGTCTTTGTTGCCGCAGCTATAACGCGAATATCATATTTAGTCGGATATACCTCCGGCACTTTTTTTTCAAGATCAAGTAGCTTATAAACTGCCATTATAGCTGAACGAATGGAATATTCAACTGTGAATACGCAATCATCTGCAACTTCTGCAAATTGTCCTAAAAAGGCAAGATTGCTGCTGCCTTTTGGAATAACATCAGGACGATCGCCCTTAACACGTGGCATAAACTGACTGGTGGTATAAGGCATCATGCATGGGATAACATTAACGTTTTTAAGAATTTCTGGTATTTCATCTTTCTTACCCATATGGTATAAAAGCTCCGTTACAAGTTCTTCACCAGTGCAATCGCACATTCTCTTTTTCACAAAATCGCCAATGTTGTCAGGGAAAAGACCATAAGCCCATAGTACCAATACATTTTTAGGTTGGTCAATAAAGTGAGGCTGTCTATTACAAGTTAAGCTCAAAAGCCAGCTTGAATCTTTGATAGTTATAATACCTCCTGTAACAGTTTTCCCGGAATATGGATCATTACCGGTTAATTCCTTAAGAAGATCTGCTATTTTAGGATCCGTGCTTGTTATAGTAAAAGATTCCCATTTGCTTTTGTCTATGTCACTACAAAAAATTTCTGGTTTTCCAAATGAAGGATCTTTCTTAGCGATGTTTTTCCATAGATCCCAGCAACCTCCTGATCCACGATTAATTGTTGCAGGCTCGTGCATACTTCCAATAGTAGAATTTTCTGTCATAGATCCATTAGTAACAAATACCAAATCATTCTCGGTTGTATGAATTATTTCTTCCTTACCATTATGCAACAAGCGAATGGCAGTAACAGTTTTTTTATCGGCTTCTATATCAATATCCAAATCTGTAACCTGTGCATCTAGATTAATGACTACATTCTTGGATTGCAACCATTTTTCCAAAGGAAGAATCATAGACTCATACTGATTGTATTTTGGAAACATAATGTTTTTCATATTGTTCATTCCAGGAAGCAAGTGCATAAAACGTTGCATATAGCGTTTCATTTCCACAACGCTGTGCCAATTTTCAAATGCAAACATAGAACGCCAGAAACACCACATATTAGTTTCTAAAAAAGATGCGTGAAAATACTCTTCAACAGTTGTAGCGCCCAAATCTTCTTCGGTTGCAAGAAGTAGCATAGTAAGCTGCTTAATATGAATATCGTCTAATCCAAGAGAGGAAAAATCAGCCTTTTGACCACAATTATGAAGCAATCGACAAGTTGATTCGTTAGGGTCAGCCATATTAAGCTCTCTGAATTCATCCAAAACAGTTCTATTCGGAGCGATTAGAGAAGGAATAGCGCTAAATAAATCCCAACAACACTCATAATGTTCTTCCATTTCGCGTCCACCGCGAACAACGTAACCGTCCTTTGCGTTTCCAGCTCCATCCATACTACCACCGATAATATGTGCTTGTTCTAAAATAGTGATATTTTTACCATCCATATGACCATCTCGAATTAAGTATTCAGCAGCAGCAAGCGAGGCTATACCCCCTCCAACCAAATACGCTTTTTTGTTCTCAATGCCTTCTGGTTTTAAAGTATTAATATTTTGAAAATTCCCCATAAATATTCATCCTCCTAAATGTTAGTTAATACATACGTCTACTATGTAAATTACTACAATTAAAGAAAAAAATAAATCATCAATCTTCACCGAATGTGCAATGTTGCAATAAAATCATAAGTTTGTGTAATAAATTCAGAATCAAGCATAAATATAAATGAGAGGCCGAATAAAGCTTCCTTAAATAAAACCCTTATCAGGTAATATTGAACCATATATTAAATACATTCTAAATATACGAAACGTTCAAAGATAAAATTTAAGTTTTTGCTACCATTATAAGTTCTCCACTAATGTCTAATTCTCCATTAAATCTAAAATTAAATTCTTCATATAATCTTTGTGCATTAACATTATCTTTTAAAATGCTTAAATAAATTTCATCACATTTATACTCTGCTATAATACGATTTATTAATAGCTTTAGTGCAATCTTACCATAACCTTTTCCTTGGTGATTTTTATCAATCATCAATCTATCAAGCCACACACGTTTTTCACAATCAAAATATCCGTACATTGCAAATCCAATAATATCATCATCATTGTATATGACCACTGGTCTCCAGTGCGCCCCTGTTTTTGACTCTTCCAAAGAAATTTCATTACTTTCAATAAAATTTCTTTGACTTTCTTCTACTGATAGTGCTATTACTTCTTTATAATTTTCACTTATTACTTTTTTAAAATATATATTCATGCATTATTCCTCCCAGGATTTCAAATGAAAATTTTAAATTTTTCTTACCTTACCAATTGGTTTCACTATTCAATCATATATTATAACCCTTCATTATCCAAATGTTAAATCATCTTCTGGGTCGCTGTAATATTAAATTCATTATTTTTCATACGACTCACCTCTACTCTTCTGATTTTTGAGTTCTAATAAATACGGTACTAAATTCTAATAAAATTATGACTATAATCACCAAAATCGCTGATGATTTACCGCACCTTAAATATTGGAACGCTCTCTTAAATATCATAGTTATAAGAGTCTAAACCTTCACCAGTGGTAGTTATCATAAAAGCTCATCAAGGTACTGATATCCACGGAATAGCTATCACATATCCAAAAAAATTTATTATCATAATATCAGTAGAAATGTTATTATTCTCTCTTTTAGTATTTACTAAATTACTGAAAGAAAAACTAAAATTGCTATATTGACAATATTCTAAAAATAGTTTATCATAATGTTTAAGCAAACGATTGCATAGATAATGTTCAATTAGAATATGGGGGGGGTATTAATAATGAAAAACACAAAAAAGCTTATAGCAGTTGCATGTACAGTTGCTATAATGACAGGTATGTTGTCTGGTTGTAGTAAAAGTACAGATCCTGCTGCTTCAAAGGCGGTAGGCAAGGACGTCGTAGTGGACATATTCCAATTTAAAGTTGAGGCTAAGGATGCTCTTGAAAAAGCTACAAAAGAATACATGGCATTAAATAAAAATGTTAAAATTAATGTACAAACAGTTGGTGGTGGAGAAGACTACGGTGCAGCATTAAAATCTAAATTTGCATCAGGACAAGAACCAACAATATACAATATTGGCGGAACTCAAGATGCACTTGACTGGAAAGCTAAACTTCAAGATTTATCAAGTGAACCATGGGTATCGCAAGCTTATCCAGGAACTTTAGATGCTGTAAAGATGGATGGTAAACTTTATGGTATGCCATTTAACCAAGAAGGATCTGGACTTATTTACAATAAAACAATATTCACAAAAGCAGGAATTGATGCTTCAAAAATCAAAACATATGCAGATTTAAAAGCCGCATCGAAAACATTGGATTCAAAGAAGAAAGAAT
This sequence comes from Clostridium sp., assembly GCA_052274215.1. GTDB lineage: Bacteria > Bacillota > Clostridia > Clostridiales > Clostridiaceae > Clostridium_AD. The sequence continues at coordinate 7,159 of DAVZGU010000030.1, forward strand.
TAAAGCTAGATGCAGTATTTGCTTTACCCGGCAAGGAAACTTGGGTAACAGGATTGCATTTATCTAACGTTGCTTTTGCAAATGAATTTCCAACAGTTGTAGATGCATTTAATGCAAAAGAAATAACATTCAAACAAAATGAGCCATTAAAGAAACTATTAGATCTTCAAATTAAATATGCTTATAAGCCAGATGGTACTAATAAATCAATTAACAGCGTGGATTATTCTACTCAAGTTGAAAAAATGTTCTCTATGAGTAAAGTAGCAATAATTCAACAAGGAAACTGGGCTTTTGGATCAATAGATGGTATCGATCCAGAATTGTCCAAAAATATTGGTATGTTACCAATGCCTTTAGATGGCGTTAAAGAAGGTTGTATCCAAGTTGGAGTACCTATGTATTGGGCTATTAACAGTTCAAAAGATGATGGAGCTAAGAAAGCTGCTGCAGACTTCTTAAACTGGTTATATACTTCAGACAGAGGTAAAGAAATGATCATTAAAGACTTCAAGTTCATACCAGCTTTCAAAGGTTATGACGGTGAAAACTTACAACCAACAGATGCACTAGGTAAAGACGTACTTAAATACGTAAACGAAGGAAAAACAATTCCATGGGTATTTATGGGATATCCTACTGCATGGGGAATGGAAAAATTCGGAACAGACGTTCAAAAATATATTGCTGGTACCCTCACATGGGATAAATTAGTAGATAATATGAAAACGACATGGTCAGCAGCAAGAAAAAAATAATGAATATGATATAAGATTTCAAAATCCTGGAAAAGTTCAAATCTCTTCCAGGATTTTATTACTATCAGAGATAATGTACGAAAGGAGATAATGTAATGAAAAAAAATAATGCATCATTTTGGATGTTTGTAGGTCCAATTTTAGCTGTGTTCACTATAGTTATGATCATACCATTGCTTTTTGGAGTTTACTATTCTTTTACAGACTGGAATGGAATTGCATCCGATATAAGTTGGATTGGATTTGCAAACTACGTGTCTGCATTTAAGGATGAGACTTTTCTTGCTTCATTCTTATTTACAGCTAAATTTACTATAGTTTCAGTTGTTGTAATAAATTGTATTGGATTTGGCCTCGCCTTACTTGTAACCACCGGTATGAAAGGTAATAATTTACTTAGAACTATATTTTTCATGCCTAACTTGATAGGAGGACTTATACTTGGATTTATTTGGCAGTTTATTTTCACACAAGTTTTTTCTGGAATTGGAACTATTTTTCATCAGCAATGGTTACTTGGATGGTTATCGGATGGGACTACTGGATTTTATGGATTAGTAATTTTAATGTCATGGCAAATGTCAGGATATTTAATGGTTATTTATGTAGCCGCTCTTCAAAACATACCACCAGAGCTTACGGAAGCAGCTGAGATTGATGGTGCAAATGCATGGCAGAGAATAAAGAATATTACATTCCCTCTAGTAGGACCTGCCTTTACAGTAAGTTTATTTTTAACTTTATCTAATTCCTTTAAACTTTATGACCAAAACTTATCCTTAACTGCAGGTGGCCCTGCAAATTCAACACAGATGCTCTCTATGAATATTTACAACACAGCATTCAAATTTAATCAAATGGGTGTAGCACAAGCAAAAGCTGTTATATTTTTACTAATAGTTGGTGCGGTTACTTTAACACAAGTATATCTTTCTAAGAAAAATGAGGTGGAAGCATGATAAAAAAAACCGAAAAATTAAATGTAGGTAAAATAACTCTAGGAGTTATTGGTATTGCCTTAGGCGCATTATTTTTATCACCTTTTTACATCATTATTATCAATTCCCTTAAAACAAAAAAAGAATTGTTTACAAGTGTATTGTCCCTCCCTAAAATATTCAATTTAAATAATTATAAAGAAGCATTTGATAGGTTGCACTATTTAAATGCAATTACTAACTCTTTAACAATAACAATATGTGGTGTTATCGTTATTGCAATATTTGCTTCAATGGCGGGTTGGATGTTAGAACGAACAAAAACAAAACTGAGCAACGCTATTCTTTTGTTATTTATTTCATCCATGTTAATACCTTTTCAAGCAATCATGTTGCCCCTAGTTAGAATTATGGGTAAATTTAAATTATTGAATATGGGTGGACTCATATTTATGTATCTTGGCTTTGGATCAGCCTTATCCATATTCCTGTATCATGGTTTTGTAAAAGGAATCCCAAAAGAGTTAGATGAGGCTTCCATGTTAGATGGTTGCAACAAATTTCAAACCTTTTGGTATATAATATTTCCTTTGCTAAAACCAATAACCGTTACAGTTTCTATCTTAAATACCGTTTGGATTTGGAATGATTTTTTATTGCCATCCTTAGTTATTAATAGACCAGGAACACAAACATTGCCATTAAGAACTTTCTTTTTCTTTGGTGAATATACCAAACAGTGGAATTTAGCTCTTGCGGGACTAACTCTCGCAATTATTCCAGTTATAATATTTTATTTTTTAGCACAAAAACAAATTATAAAATCTATTGCAGCTGGAAGTATAAAATAATCAGTTTTTCTTTAAATTGTAGATACCTTTAGTGTGAACTGACACTTAGAAAACCTTACAATTTCTAAGCTTTGTTCGAAATTTTCTACATAATTGCCAATATTAATAAATTCCGGAGGATGTTAATTCTGCGGAATTTATTATTTGGCTATTCATTCAACATATTCCTTCGCTAATATGAGCTTTACCATGTGATAGTTGAGTTACAACTAATTTCAGTAACCTTCTAAGACTGTTCTTCATATGCTAGTACAGTAGAAATATTTGAAGGGAGCCTTTTATGTTCTATTGTCCAAAAAATTATGCTAATCCTTATTCCCTATATAGAGCTAATCCTATGTATAGGGTTCAACCTATGAATTCATATTTCAGGATTCTTCATGCTTCACCTAAATCCCCAGCTGTTGATGTATATATTAATGACATGTTAAAATTTAAAAACCTTACTTATGGTGCTTTTACAGATTATATAGAGGTTATGACTGGTAATTACACTGTAAAATTATATGACACTGGTACTAAAACTACACCTGTACTTAATAAAAATATTTTTGTTCCGCCTGAAAAAATTTACACAGTTGCAGTTATTGGTCTATTACCTAACATTGAGTTACTACCTGTTCCAGAACCTAAAGTTATTAACCCTAGTAACAATGCTTATATTAAATTTGCCCATTTATCACCTAATCTTGGTGCTGTAGATGTTGCATTAGCAGACGGTAAAATTCTATTTAAAAATATTAATTACAAACAATTTACTGATTATATAGAAGTTCCTGTTGGAACTTATACTTTAGAAGTTAGACCTACTGGCACCAAAACTATTGCTTTATACGTTCCTAATATAAATCTAAAATCTCAGCGTTTTTACACTGTTTACGCTGTAGGCCTAGCTAACGATCGCCCCGGCCTTCAAGCTCTAATTCCTCTTGATGGTAGTTCTTATTTAGATTTAGGCGAAGACTAGTTATT